>JANWXR010000100.1 GCA_025057205.1 Anaerolineales bacterium
GTTGCGCGTCGAAGCGCAAAGCAATCTGTGCCGGAAGCCGGGGGATGATGACGAACAGATAAACGGCCAGCGCAAGGACGGCCAGCGCGCTTACCGCAATTAGGCCGAGCGCCAGCCGGTCACGCCAGAGCGGCCAGACGCGCGGGTCGAGTCCGGCGAGCGAAAAGCGCGCGGCAGCCGGCGCAGCAACCGTTGCCGTCTCTTCGACGGGCAGAGCAAGCGGCGCATCCGGCGGTTCGGCGGTTTCGACTCCTGCTCCCACCGGCGCAGGCAGCGCGGCCTGACGTTCGCGCAGCGCCTCCAGAAACGCCGCCGGGTCGGGGGGCGAGAGCGCCAGCCAGCCGCCACTGTAACCCAGCAGCACCAGCCCCGCTTTCTCCGCGGTCGTCGCCAGAAAATGCACTGCGCCCAATACCGGATGGTCAATGCGGCTGACGACCAGTCCCGGCCAGTTCAATCCGCGCGGACTCAGCTCGCCCTCGAACTCGATGCCCAGATGGCGGTCTTCGATGTCTGCCAGCGGGATCACCTCACGCCATCGCCCCCATTGCACGGTTAATGCGTCGTCATCGAGTTGATAGCGCGCGGTGAGGAGGCCGTAGATGCGCCAGCCGACCCAGGCCAGCAACGGCAGGCTGACTCCCAACACGAAGAGCGCAACGAGGTTGAGAGGGCCGGACGGCTGCGAGGCCAGTATGAACACGGCCAGAGCCGCCAGCGCCATCAGGCCAGCAAGCAGCGCCGCGCCGATTTGCAGCCCGCGCGTCTTATCCGGCTCGAGCTTCACGGTGGAAAGCGTCCAAGCAACCGGGGGTACATTCCTGATTTTTGGCCGCTCCTTCGACGTGCTTCACGACGGTGAAGCCACGGTCTGCAAAAACTGCGGGCCTTCGCTCAGGAGGCGGCTCGGCCAAAATGATAGCAATGCACCCCATGCGACCGCGCTTCCTGCATTCACCGCGGAGGTCGCGGAGAACGCGAAGAGTCTCAGCTTTTTTCTGCGCTATCTGTGGTCGAAAGAAAAGCACAGCGGGTCAGACCGCTGCAACGGCTTCTTTCACGAACACCGGCTGGTTCCAATGGCGGTATTTGGCGACCTTGCCGCGCACCACGTCGAAGTACAGCTTGCGCAACTCGCCGACGACCGGCCCCATCCTACCGTTGCCGATGGGGCGATGGTCTACGCGGGTGATGGCCGCCACCTGCACGCCGGTGCCACAAAACCACAGCTCGTCGGCCAGGTACACCTCGCTGCGGTCAATCACGCGCTCGTGCACCTCCAGTCCCATCTCGTCACGCAGCAGGGTCATCAGCGTGCGTCGGGTGATGCCCTCCAGCACGTCTTCGGTGACGGGGGGGGTCACCACTACGCCGCCGCGCAGCATGAACAGGTTTTCCGCCGAGCCTTCGGAGACGTGGCCGGCCTGATTGAGGACGATGGCCTCGTCGTAGCCGGCCAACATCGCATCGGTCTTGATAAACGCCGAGTTTACGTATGAGCCGCTGATCTTGCCGCGTGCCGGGATGCTGTTGTCGTCCACACGCCGCCAGGAAGAGAAAGTGGCGTGTGTGCCTTCCTCGTTGTCCACGTAGCGGCCGAATGGCACGGCAAAGATAGTCAGGTCGGCGGTCAGGTCGTGCAGGCGCACGCCGATGGCCTCGGCGGATTTGTATGCCAGCGGGCGGATGTACATATCTTGCTGCTCGCCCTCCTTGCGCAGCAACTCGACGGTGAGCGCGGTGAGCGACTCGGGCGTATGATCGAATTCCATCCACAGCAGTTTGGCTGAATTGAGAAAGCGGGTGTAGTGGTCGAGTGGGCGAAAGATGAAGAGCTGCGCCTCGTCGTCGTTCCAGTACGCGCGCATGCCGCCGAAGCAAGCGGTTCCATAGTTGAGTGCGTGCGTCATCACACCGACCTTGGCTTCGGCGTAGGGCACGATTTTGCCTTGAAAGTATGCGTAGCGGGGTGTAGACATGCGGGTCTCCTCGAGCTGGGTGATGATTGGGATTGCATTCTACCGCAATTCCCTGCGCAGCTCTGTTATACTCGGCAGCACATTTTGAGGTCGAGAGTTGAACTTGCAACCCTTGACCTGTAACCCTCAACCCGTAACGATAACCAAAGACACAAACGCTTATGCCGCTTTCCCCCTCTGCCCAACGAGTTCAGGACGCGTTGGCTGCGCGCGGCCTGACGGCGACCGTGCTCGAGCTGGAGCAGAGCACGCACACCTCGCCACAGGCCGCCGCCGCCGTCGGCTGCGAAGTCGGCCAGATTGTGAAGAGCATCGTCTTTCGCGCTGCGCACAGCGACCGCGTGGTACTGGTGCTGACCTCGGGCGCGAACCGTGTGAGCGAGCGCGCCGTCGCCGAATTGCTGGGCGAGCCGCTGACTAAAGCCGACGCCGATTTTGTGCGCAGCCGTACCGGCTTTGTCATCGGCGGCGTTGCGCCGGTGGGCCACCTCGAGCCGCCGATCACCTTTGTGGACGAAGACCTTCTCCAGTACACCGAGCTGTGGGCGGCCGCCGGCACACCCAACGCCCTCTTTCGCCTTACGCCGGAGGAGCTGGTGCGCCTGAGCGAGGGGCGCGTGGCGCGCATCAAGGCTTGATTCAAATTAACCGGCGAGCTACTTTTACCTTTCGCCTCTCAGCGCGGGATGATGAGCACCTGGCCAACGAAAATGTAATTCGGGTTGCGGATGCCGTTGGCCGCAATGAGCTGGGACAAGCTAACGCCGAAGCGGCAGCTGATACGCGTCAGGTTGTCGCCGCGCTGCACCACGTAGCGCGAGCCGGCGGGCGGCGTCGTCGAGGCGGCGCGCACGCAGAGCCACGTCCCGGCGTAGATGCGGTTGGGGTTGCGCAGGCCATTGAGCCGGGCCAACTCCTGCCAGGTTGTGCCGTAGCGCAGCGCGATGAAGCGCAACTGATCGCCCCAGCGCACCTGGTACCATTGTGCGCAGCCGGCATGGTGCTGCCGCTCGGCAGTTGCGGCGGCGGCGGTTGCGGGCCAGGCGAGCAGACCGGCAACCAGTGCCAGCGCGCAGGCTGTAAGGCACAGGCGAGGGATGCTCATTGGGCACTCTCCTTTCGCGGTGATAGAAAAACAGTTGCCTTGATTGTAATACAACCTGAGTCGAGACGAGGCGAAGCGCAAGATTTTCTGGTTGTTATCCGCTGCGCTGTCCTGGCCTCGGCCTGACACAAGCAGAAGGCCCGCTGCCTGTGATGAAGCAGCGGGCCAGGGGAGTGTGGTGGCTGAGAGCCGCCAGGGAAGCTGGGTCGGTGTGACCCGCTGGTTACTTGACGCGCACCTTGATGGACTTGGGCCGAGCAGCCTCTGCCTTGGGCAGGCGCAGGGTCAGCACGCCGTTCTCCAGGTTGGCCTCAGCCTTGGTGTTGTCCAGCTCGGCGGGCAGCGTGAAGCTGCGGCTGAACTTGCCGACGACGCGCTCCTGCAGCAGCCAGTTGTTCTTCTCCTCGGAGGCCGGGGCGAAGATTTCGCCGCGCAGGGTGACGCTGTTGCCCAGCACCTCGACGTTCAGGTCCTCGGCGCGCAGCCCGGGCACGTTGGCATAGACGATGTACTCATCGTCCTTGGCCAGAATGTCCACCGGGATGCTGAAGCCATCGACCGTCGGGAAGCTGCCCCAGGTGCGGTTGAAGGCTTCGTCGAACAACCGATCCATGATTTCGGTCAGGCGGCCGGGCCGATAAAATGGGCGGATGGTCAGGGACATGGTGGTCACTCCTTTCGCTTTTTGCTTCGATCGCATTTCAAGTTGCCGCTACAATACGCCGGCCGCATCAGAGGGAGGTTGGCGCTACATCTGAAGATTGTTAGCAACCGCGCCGGTCGTTGCCCGGCAGCCGGCTCTTGACTGTGGCTAATGTCAAACCGACGAAATTTTTATACACTTCTCGTACTTTTCTTTCCGGTGTTTTAGGAGAAATTAGGCAATCATGGGTTGGTTCTACTGAAAAAAGTCCATTTGAACCGCGAAGACGCCAAGAACGCTAAGAAAAACAAAAGCGAATCCTTGGCGCTCTTCGCGGCTTTGCGGTGAGATCATAGTTTTTTCAAGTCATGGGTTGGTCTATCAAACTTGGCCGTTTCGCCGGCATTGACGTTTACGTCCATATCACTTTCCCTCTGCTGCTCGGCTTCATCGGCTTCACCGCCTACCTTTCCGGCGGGACTCTAGCCAGCGCGCTGGAAAGCGTCGCTTACATCGCCGTGCTCTTCGGCTGTGTGCTATTGCATGAGTTCGGCCACTCGCTCATGGCGCGTTACTACCACATCCCGACGCGGGACATTACCCTGTATCCCATCGGCGGCGTCGCCCGGCTGGAGCGCATGCCCGATAAGCCGATCCAGGAACTGTGGGTGGCTCTGGCCGGTCCGGCGGTGAATGTGGTCATTGCCGCCGTGTTGTTCGCCTTTCTGCTGGTGACGGGCGGGCTGACGCCGCTTTCACGGATGGGGCTGGTGCAGGGGCCTTTCTGGGAGCGGGTGATGTACGCCAACATCGCGCTGGTGGTGTTCAACCTGATCCCGGCCTTTCCTATGGATGGCGGGCGTGTGCTGCGCGCCTTCTTGGCGATGGTGATGGACTACACCCGCGCCACGCAGATCGCCGCCACGCTCGGCCAGGGCGCGGCACTCCTGTTCGGCTTCCTCGGCCTGTTCAGCAGCCCGCTGCTGATCTTCATCGCCTTCTTCATTTGGATGGCGGCCTCGCAGGAGGCCAGCCTGGTGCAGATGAAGAGCGCGTTGGGCGGAATCCCTGTGAACCGGGCCATGCTCACCGATTTCCGCACCCTGAGCCAGCATGACCCGCTATTGCGCGCCATCGACCTGATCATCGGCGGTTCGCAGGAGGACTTCCCGGTGGTGGATGACGGCCGGGTGGTGGGCGTGCTGACGCGGCACGACCTGCTGACGGCGCTTGCGCAGAAAGGGACGGGCGCGCAGGTGGGCGAGGTGATGCAGCGCGACTTCTTTACCGCCGACCCATACGAGATGCTCGAGCCGCTCTTCATCCGAATGCAAACGGCGCAGGTGCGCACCGTGCCGGTGCTTAGCCGCGATCAGCTGGTGGGGCTGCTCACGCTGGAGAACATCGGCGAGTTCCTGATGATCCAGGCTGCTATGAAGGCGCGCCGCCAGGCCACCGGCCGCGCCTGATAGCATGCGCTAAGGGGAGGCCGGTCAGGCGTCACTGCAATTGTTGTGTGCGATGGAAGGAGGAACGGGGCCTATTGGGCGGTGTCAGTCACTCAAGAGTCGCAGGCGGGCAGGTGTTCGGCGTGACGTGGGGGTAGCAAAAGGTTATTCATCCCTCCCCGCCTCACGATCTGCCGGGATGTAGGGGATCAGGCCCTTTCGATAGGCGATTTCCTGAACTTCGCGGGGCATGTAGCGTACATCCACGATCAGGCCATTGACTTCCAGCATCCAGACCAGAGGGTTCTGGTCTATTCGGCTTGGCAGGCACCAGCGCGGATCCATGGGGAACATGTCAAACAGGTCGCGGATGAGTTTGGCTTTGGCCGAAGCGCTGCTCTGGCTCACACCGAACACGGCGCACAACTCATCGGCGCGCATATAAGGCGGCTGGGATTTGTCGAACAGGAAATTGATCGTGCCCAGCGCATACACAATCGCACAGGCCCAGATTTCGGGCTTGCCACGCGCCAGCGGCGAAGGACGCTTGCGGGCCAGCGCCGCCGCCAGCTTGCGGCTCAGGGCAGTATATTCGTCGTTCAGATGTTCGCGGCAAACGGCCTCGATCTGACCGACGATGGCGGAATAAGTCGGCCGCAGTGCAATTGGGATGGTCTCCGGGGCTGTCTTGCGATTGTGGCTCTCGGTCTGTTTTCGAGTGGACATGGCACCTCATTATAGCCGGCCCTTGTAAGTGGACGACCAGCCGAACAGTTTACGGAAGCGTTGCGAAGGAGAGTTAGTTTCCCAACCCATCAACACGCCGTTCGGCTCAGGCCGGGCGCTGGGCGTTGACGGTGGGGTAAGTATAGCATGGCGCTATGCTCCAAACGGAGAGCACGTCCTCGTTGTGTGCACGTATTTTCGTGCACACTCATCATTAGCGGTTCCTCTTTCAAGTGGCGAATACGTTACCGGATTGCTTCCTCGTCAGGCCGGACGGTAGCGGTCAATTAGACGGCGGCCAGATAGACCCTGCCTTGTTCGCCCTTGCGGGAACGAATGACGGTGATGAGTTGATGTCCGAGACGCCCGGCTTCGCCTTCGTGCCTGAAGTCGGCGCTATCTTCTGTCATTCCGCAAAACGGGCAGGCCACGTTGTCGCTCCTGCCTCTGGCTTCGGGGTCAAAGCCTGGGCCTTCTTCTCCTGCAAGCGCGCTGAAGTCGGCGGCGCGGGCGTTGTCACCCCGCAGGTGCAGGGTTCTGGTATGCCCCTTGCGCACCGACTTCTCGCGCCGGGCTTCGGCGAAGTGTGCACTTGACGAGGAGGTGGTGTTCGATGAGGCGGCGATCGGCGGTCGCTGGAGGGGGGTGGCCTGCTCTCTCCATAGAGGGGCTTCACTGCACTTACAAATGGCCTTCCTGCTTCAAAAAACTTTCGATCTTTGATAGGAACTGTTCTGCCCGAGTTTTCAACTCTGTGACCTGGGACTCATCGGCGCTGGAAACAAAATCGTAGTCGCTGATCTGGCGTTGCTCAAAACCCTCCCGCAGCCACTGGTGCATCTCGGCGGGCAGCAGGCCGGTCTTGACCAGATGTTGCCCAAAGGCCGAGATCACGGCGTGATGGCTGGAGAAGGAATGTCCCTTCGCGAACAGCGCAGCTTCCGCACAGTAGAACATCGCGTAATACAGGCGAGAAATCGCTGAGTCGTAATCGGCCTCTAGCCGGAGAACCTCCGCCGAGCGCAGATAACGCCGCGCCTTCTCTATCATCGCGCTAAGTTCTTCTGGCAGCGTCATAGTCTAATCCCCTCACGACGGACGTTCTCAAAGAATGGATTTTGTCGCTCTTGCACC
>JANWXR010000101.1 GCA_025057205.1 Anaerolineales bacterium
AGATTGCGGTGCTCGGCGACATGCTCGAGCTGGGGTCGTTCGAGGAGATCGGCCATCGCATGGTCGGGCAGCGCGCGCGTGATGTGGCGGACGTGCTGGTGACCATCGGGTCGCGTGCTCGCATCATCGCACAGGAGGCGTGTCTGGCCGGCCTGCCCGCCTCCGCCATCACCCAGTTCGCCAGCGGCGACGAGGCGCTGCCGCATCTCAAAGACCTTATCGGCGATGGCGATGTGGTGCTGGTGAAAGGCTCACGCAGCCTGCGTCTTGACCGGCTGGTGCGCGCGCTTGGGGAGAGCCTGTAATGGAGCCGCGCGACGTGGCCTTCGCACTGGCCGCCGGCGGTGTGACCTTTTTGCTCACGGTCATCTGGGGCGAGCCACTCATCACGCTGCTCAAGCGATTCGGCATCGGCAAGAAGATTCGTGTGGATGGGCCGCAGGCGCATCTGAGCAAGGTAGGTACGCCGACGATGGGTGGCCTGCTCATCATCCTGCCGGAGTTGGCGGTGACGGCCTTTATCAATGCCGTGAGCTTGATCAACGGCAACTTCACCGGGCGCTCCATTCTGTTGCCGCTGAGTGTATTGGTGCTGTTCACGGCGCTGGGCGCGCTGGATGACTGGCTGGGCATCAAGGGTGTGCGGCGCGGCGAGGGGCTGCGCGGCAGGCAAATCTTCCTATGGCAGAGCGCGATTGCGCTGGCAGCGGCGTTCGGCCTGTACTATGTGCTCGGCATCAATCAGGTCGCGCTGCCGGGCACGCCGTTCTGGGAGTTGGATGCCTGGGTGTACATCCCGATAGCGACGTTCGTGATTGTCGGGATGTCGAATGCCGTGAACCTGACCGATGGGCTGGACGGGCTGGCCGGGCTGATTGTGGCGACGGCCTTTGTGGCCTACGGCGTCATCGCCTACTTGCAGGGACAGGTGTTCCTGGTGCGCTTCTGTTTCACGCTCATCGGTGCGCTATTTGCTTTCCTTTGGTACAACGCGCATCCGGCACAGCTCTTTATGGGCGGCTCGGCCTCCTACTCGCTGGGTGCAACGCTGGGCGTGGTGGCGCTGATGACCGGCCAGTGGGTGCTGCTGCCCATCATCGCCATCGTACCGGTTAGCGTGACGCTGAGCGTTATCTTGCAAGTAGCTTACTTCAAGCTCACGCGGCGGCTTACCGGTAAGGGCAAGCGATTGTTTAAGATGGCGCCACTGCACCATCACTTTGAGCTGGTCGGCTGGAGTGAGACGCAGGTGGTACAGCGTTTCTGGCTGGTCGCTCTGCTGGCGGCCATGGTCGGCGTGGCATTGGCGTTGTTGTAGTCATGTAGTCTGGTGGTCTGATGGTCAGGTGGTCGCGTCGTCACGTAGTCAGCCGATTCGACCACTCGACCACTGGACTACTCGACTACCTGACTACTCGACGAATGATTTACTCCGGGAAGCGCGTGGTGATTTTGGGACTGGGTCGGCAGGGCGTGGCGCTGTCCCGCTATCTGGCGGAGCAGGGCGCGCGCGTCACGGTGAGCGATGTGCAACCCGCCGAGAAATTGAGCGCGCCGTTGAGCGCGCTGGCAGACTTAACAATCGAATATGTGCTGGGCGGTCACCCGGAGAGCCTGCTGGAGGATTGCGACCTGCTTTGCCTCTCCGGCGGCGTGGATGCGGCGATCCCGTTGGCGCAGCAGGCGCGCGCGCGGGGCATCCCGCTGAGCAACGACTCGCAGATTTTTCTGGAGGTTTGCCCGACGACGCACACGGTCGGCATCACCGGCAGCGCGGGCAAAACGACGACAACGACGTTGGTGGGCCGGATGTTGTCCCTCGCCCCCCGGCTTTTTCTCCCACGAGGGGCGGGGAAGCAGGTGTGGGTCGGCGGCAACATCGGCAACCCGCTGATTGCGGATGTGGCGCGGATGGCGCCGGACGACCTTGTGGTGATGGAGCTGTCGAGCTTCCAGCTGGAGATCATGACGCGCAGCACGCAGGTTGCTGCGATCTTGAACATCACGCCTAACCACCTCGACCGGCACGGCACGATGGAGGCGTACATCGCCGCGAAGTCCAACCTACTGCGCTATCAGCCGCATGATGGCGTCGCGGTTCTGGGTTGGGATAACGCGGTGACGCGCAGCCTGACGGTTCAAGCAGGACGCACGGCCTACTTCAGCGCCGAGGCCGAGATTGCAGGGTTCGACGGCGCCTTCCTGCGCGGCGAGACGCTGGTCTGGCGCTGGGGCGGCAATGAGCACGCAGTTTGCACGCTCCGCGACATTCGCCTGCGCGGGCGACACAACGTCCTCAACGTGCTGGCGGCAATTGCCATCAGCGGCGCGGCGCTCGCCCTGGCCGGCGCCGAAGCGAGCACCCTCCCCGAAGGGATGCGCGCGGTGATTAACAACTTTACCGGCGTGGAGCACCGGTTGGAAT
The DNA here is from genome assembly GCA_025057205.1 of Anaerolineales bacterium. Lineage (GTDB taxonomy): Bacteria > Chloroflexota > Anaerolineae > Anaerolineales > UBA6663 > JANWXR01. The sequence goes on from JANWXR010000101.1 coordinate 2,426, forward strand.
TGGTGCACGAGCGTGACGGCGTGCGCTGGTACAACGACTCGATTGCGTCTGCGCCGGAGCGGGTGATTGCGGCGCTGAACGCCTTCGAGGAGCCGGCGGTGCTGCTGCTGGGCGGGCGCGACAAGAAGCTGCCCTGGGACGAGCTGGCCCGGCTGGTGAAGGCGCGCGTCCGGCACAGCGTGTTGTTCGGCGAGGCCGGCCCGCTGATTGACCGCGCCCTGGCCGCCGCCGGCGTGCCCGCTGCGCAGCGCACGTTGACCGGTTCGCTGCGGGACGCGGTCGCCATCGCCGCCGCGCAGGCCCGGCCCGGCGACGTGGTGCTGCTCTCGCCCGGCTGCACCAGCTTCGACGAGTTCAGAGACTTCGCCGAACGTGGAGAGAAGTTCCGTGAGTGGGTGAGGGCGTTGTAGTCATCAGTCATCAGTCATTAGTCATTCAAGACTGAAGACTGAAGACTGAAGACTGGAGATTGGAGATTGAAATGGCAGTTACGGAAACGACTGAGACCAGAACAGGCCGGAAGGCGCTTAGCCTGCCGTTCGATATGCCGTTGCTGCTGACGGTCGGCGCGCTGCTGCTGTTCGGCTTGATGATGGTCTATTCGACCACCTTCGACTGGGCCTACGTGGACTACGGCAATCCGGCGGCGCTCTTCCTGCGCCAGCTGCAGTGGGCGGCTATCGGGCTGTTCCTGATGTTCATTGTAGCGCGGCTGCCGTATCGCCTGTGGCAGCGCCTCGCCGTGCCGCTGATGCTGGTCACCATCCTGGCGCTGGTGCTGGTGCTGGTGCTGGGCGCGTCGCGCTTCAACGCGCAGCGCTCGTTCTTCGGCGGGTCGGTGCAACCATCGGAGCTGGCCAAGTTTGCCACCATCGTCTATCTGGCGGTGTGGTTGTCGTCCAAGGGTGACAAGATTCGCGCTCTGGGCTACGGCCTGGTTCCGTTCGGCGTCATTGTCGGCATCCTGGCCGGCCTCATCCTGTTACAGCCCGACTTGTCGGCGGCGGCAACCATCGTCGTCATCGCTACGCTGATGTTCTTCATCGCCGGCGCCGATATGTTGCAGATGGGTCTGGTCACCGCCCTCGGCTTCGGCACCGTCTGGGTGCTGTTCCAGTTGCCTATCAGCATTGCCGTCACCGGTCGCCAGCGCCTGGCCGATTACCTCGCCGGTCTGCAGGATTTGACGCAGGCCTCCTGGCACGTGCAGATGGCGGCCAGCGCCTTCGTCAACGGTGGCCTGTTCGGGCGCGGGCTGGGCGCCAGTCATCAGAAGTTCGGCTTCCTGCCTACCTCGCACACCGATTCGATCTTTGCCATCATCGGCGAGGAGCTGGGATTGTTCGGCTGCCTGATCGTGATCGCGTTCTTCGTTTTGCTGGCCTGGCGTGGCTTCCTCATCGCCGCTCGGGCACGCGACTCGCTGGGCGCGCTGTTGGCGTCGGGCATCGTCTGCTGGGTGGCGTTCGAGGCGCTGGTCAACATGGCCGTGATGGTGGGTGCGCTGCCGTTCGCCGGTAATGCTCTGCCGTTCATCAGCTACGGCGGCTCGAACCTGGTGATGATGCTGATTGCGATGGGCGTGCTGCTGAGCATCTCGCGCCGGACGGAGGCCGAACCGTTCCCGCGCAAGAGCCGCTTCACCGGCACGCTCAACGCGGAGCGCGGAACGCAGGTGCATGCGACTTTTGATTTCAGCCGGCGGGACAGGCGGCGGCGTGTATCCCGCTCTGTCCGTCGCTAAGGCGTGGCACGAGCTTGGAGATTGGAGAATGAGTGAGATGGCCGATCTCCGATCTCCAATCCTCTGGCTGGGAAGCCGCGATGGTCTGGAAGCCGAACTGGTGCCACGTGCGGGCCTGCCGTTCCGAGCCATTCACGCAGCGGGCGTGCACGGCGTGGACTGGCGGCGTCTGCCGGGCAACGCGCTGAGCCTGGTGCGCGGGTTCTTTGAAAGTTTAGGTATCGTGCGCGAGTTCCAGCCTGCAGCGTTGCTGGTCACAGGCGGCTTTCTTGCGGCGCCGGCGGCGCTGGCCGGCTGGCTGAGTGGCGTCCCGGTGGTGTGCTACGTGCCCGATCTGGAGCCGGGCCTGGCGCTGAAGGCGGTGAGCAGGCTGGCGGCGCGAATATGTGTGACCGCCGAGCCTTCGCGCCGCTACTTTGACCCGCGCAAGGTCGTCGTCACCGGTTACCCGGTGCGGCCCGAGTTAACGCAGGCCACACGCACACAGGCAATCGCGCACTTCGGCCTCGACCCGGCGCGGAAGACGATTCTGGTGACCGGCGGTAGCCGGGGCGCGCGCAGCCTGAACCGCGCGACCTTCGCAGCGCTGGCCGGGTGGTTGCAGGAGTATCAGGTGATTCACTTGAGCGGGAAGCTGGATTGGGCCGAGGCCGAAGCGGCCCGCGCCGGACTGGCGCCGGGTTTGCGGGCGCATTATCACGCCTTCCCGTTCCTTCATGAGATGGGTTTGGCGCTGGCGGCGGCGGACATCGCGGTCTCACGCGCAGGTGCGTCCACACTGGGCGAGTACCCGCTCTTTGGCCTGCCGGCGGTGCTTGTCCCCTATCCGCATGCGTGGCGCTACCAGAAGGTGAACGCGGACTATCTGGTCGAGCGCGGCGCGGCAGTGAGGATAAACGATGAGGACCTGGGCGCACGGTTGGCGCCGACGGTGCAGGCGCTGCTTGCAGACGAGGCGCGCCTGAGCGCCATGCGGGTTGCTGCCCGTTCCGCCGCACAGCCTGAAGCAGCGCGCCGTATCGCTCAAGAAGTCGTCGCCGTAGCACGACGGATAGTGTGATGTCTTTCGGCTTTCTGCCTTCTTCCTTTGCGCCGAGAAGTCCTGGCCTATGATGCCCTTGACCGCCGTCTTCGGCCTGTTGGTCATCCTGTTCGGCATCCTGGGCGGCTTTCGCGGCTGGGCCAGGGAGATGTTGGTGTTGTTCAGTATGGTGCTGGCGCTGTTTTTACTTTACATCTTGCAAACCTACATTCCCGGACTGGTTGACATCCTCAACGCCCAAGGTGGCCAGACCCAGTTCTTCATTCGCACAGGTTTCATTCTGGTGCTGACCTTCTTCGGCTACCAGTCGCCCAATCTGCCGGCCTTCGCGCCCAAATTCACGCGCGAGAAATTGCAGGACTGGCTGCTTGGCTTCATTCTGGGAATGATCAACGGCTATCTTATCTTCGGCTCGATCTGGTACTACATGCACCTGGCCGGCTATCCGTGGCCGGAGTATGTCCAGGCGCCGCCCCCAGGCTCGGTGGATGCGTTCATGGATTTCCTGCCGCCCAAAGTCATCGGTGAGCCACCGTACATCCTGTTCGCCATCGGCATCGCGTTTGTGTTCGTGATTGTGGTGTTCTTGTGAGATTGGACGGCAGACGACAGACCATCGAAAGCAGCTTGGTTCGGCAGTCTGTGGCCGGTCGTCGGTTCTTGGAGTAGCGTGAGGCACGTTCACTTCGTCGGCATCGGCGGCGCGGGGCTGAGCGCCATCGCCAAGGTTGCGCTCGAATCCGGCTGGAAGGTTTCCGGCTCGGACGTAGCGCCCTCCGCCTTCGCGCAGCAGTTGGCCGAGCGCGGCGCGGTGGTGTACACCGGCCATGCCCCGCAACACGTCAACGGCGCCGAGCTGGTGGTGGTCTCGTCCGCCGTCACGCCCGGCTCGCCCGGCGAGGTGGAAGTGCAGGCGGCGCGCGCGCGCGGCGTGTACGTGCTCAAACGCGGCGATTTCCTCGGCCAACTCATGGAAGGCCGCCTCGGCATCGCCGTCGCCGGTACGCATGGCAAGACGACCACCACCGGCCTGCTCGCCTTCCTGCTCGACCGCGCCGGCCTCGACCCGACCTTCATCGTCGGCGGGCGGCTGACCGACTACGACACCAATGCGCGAGCCGGGCGGGGCGCGCCGTTCGTCGTCGAGGCCGATGAGTACGACCGGATGTTTCTCGGCCTTAGGCCGGCGATCGCGGTAGTGACCAACGTGGAGCATGACCATCCCGATTGCTATCCGACCCTGGGCGAGATGCAAGAAGCATTCCGGGAATTCGTGAATCTGTTGCCGCCGGACGGGCTGTTGGTGGCCTGCACGCGCGATGCCTTTGCCCGCCGGCTGGCGGACGAACGCCGTGCTGCGGCGCGACCGGCGTTGCTCTACGGCTGGCGCAAAGAGGATGACTTCCGGGCGGAGGCGCTCCAGCCCAACAACGCCGGCGGTTACGACTTTCTGCTCGTCAAGCGCGGCGAGACGTTCGGCCTGGTGCGCAACCGTCTACCCGGCGAACACAACGTGCTCAACTCGCTGGCGGCACTGGCCGTGGCCGACTATCTCGGTGTGGACTTCAATGTTGCCCGCAACGCGCTGGCCGAGTTCCGCGGCGCAGGCCGTCGTTTTGAAGTCAAGGGCGAGGCGCGCGGCGTGACGGTGATTGACGATTACGCCCACCATCCGACGGAGATTCGC
>JANWXR010000102.1 GCA_025057205.1 Anaerolineales bacterium
GAAGCCGAGCAGGCGGCCATCTAACTCCAGCCACAAGGTCTCGTTGCTCCAGAGCATGAAGCTCGGCGCGGTCAAGATGATGGTGTCCACGCCCAGGCGTGTCTCCTTCTGGCCGTCGCCTCGGCCGGTCTGCCAGTCATAGGTCTGGTAGCGCAGCGCATGGGAGACATCGTCGGGGGCGCGGTAGAAGCGCAGGATTTGCAGGCCGCGCGCCGTCGCCCGCCACGTCCACATCGTCGCGTCGTCGGCGACGACGCCGCCGTAGCCGAACGGCTTGCCGACCGGCGCGTCCTCGCCCAGGTCTAGTGCCCAGCGCCGCTCGCCGGTCGTCGCATCCACCACCCAGACCTCGTTACGCCGGCTGCCGCGCTGCCGCACCGCCAGCGCTACCAGCGAGTCCTCATAAACTTCCAGCAGTGTGAAGCCATAGTCGCTGTCGGTGAGCAATTCTCTCAACTCGCCCGTGGCGGCGTCGGCGGCGAAAAGCGTCTTGTCGTTGGCAAAGTACGCTACCCAGCGACTCGCTCTGCCAGAGCAACTGGGGCGAAGTGCCGCTCAGCGCGACCACGCGGCTGGCCGCCGCGCCGCCATCGAGTGGCCGCTGGTTCGTCAGCAACAGAATCTCCGGCGGCGCGTCGTCGGCGGCGGGAACGAGCGCTGCCGAGCGCTTGACGCTGATGTTCACGCCGAGATTCTGAATATTGCTGACCGTCTCCTGAACGTTGCCGCTCAGCAACGAGCTGAAGACCGAGCCGACGCCCGGCATGGTCATCAGAATGATAATGATCGGGATGGCCGTCAGCACCAAGAAGAACAGTGTGGATAAACTCCCTCGAATGTTGGCGGCTCTGTGCTTGGGGCGGGCGGGCGTAGGAACGTTGGCGGCGGCGACATCGGAGACTGTCGGCGGCCTGGCCACCTGGCCCGTGTCAATCACCATCGGCTGGCCGGACTGCATCTTGATGACGTAGCGCCGCGCGCTCACCGTCCCGCTACCCGCGCCCTCGACCGTGATGCGTCCCTCGCGCAGGTCAATCTTCAACGCATGGCTTTCGTCGTCGGGCGTTGGCTCGTCGTCCGAGCGCTCGACGACCGAGCCGCAGAAGCGGCAGGTGACGCTGGCGCGCGCCTGTGGGATGTCGAGCGGCGCGCCGCAGTTGGGGCAATTGAGGGAACGCAGTGGGGCAGGGGAGTCGGTCATGAGGGCCTCCGGGGCGGCGTGGCCGTATTGTAACAAGGCCGGGGCACCGGCAGAGTGGGAGGAAACGGCCATCATCTGCTAGACTCCAAACCGTCTCTCGCCCAGAGTTCGTGACGGCGCGAACGCTCTGCTTTAAACTTTTGCTGCGCCGAGTTACCCGTATCTTGACGACCGGAAAAGCGGCCTATAATGCTCTTGCACGTCGTTTCACGTCTCCGGAGTCGAAACGTTTTCAATCGGAGGTCGCTATGCAAACGGTGCGTGACTTACTGCGTCGCAAGGGGAACCAGGTCTATGCCATTCGACCCGATGCCACTGTGTACGACGCCCTGGTGCAAATGGCCGAGCATAATGTGGGAGCGCTGCTGGTGCTGGACGAGACGGGCCGGCTGGCCGGCAGCCTCTCCGAGCGTGACTACGCCCGCAAGGTGGCGCTGCAGGGCCGAACGTCGCGCACCACGCTCGTCCGCGAAATCATGACCGAAGCCGTGCAGTGCGTCCGCCCTGACCAGACGGTGGAGGACTGCATGGCGTTGATGACGGAGCACCGCGTGCGCCACCTGCCGGTGATGGAGGGCAACCGGTTGGTGGGCGTCATCTCCATCGGCGACGTGGTCAAGGCCATCATCACCGAGCAGGAGTTCGTCATCGAGCAGTTGCAGAGCTACATCCGCGGCGGGCGCTAGGCGTCTTGGCCTCCAAGGGCCTGCGGGCGCACACAGCCCTCCACTGCTCAAACGACGCTCTCACCACAAAGCTATAAAGAGCGCATTGGACTCGCTCCGGTTTTTGCATTCCCGGCATCTTCGCGGTTCAGCTGGATTTTTCAATAGAGCCGTCCACAGATTACGCTGATCGTTTTCGGCTTGTTCGACTTTCGAGCAGCAGCACGAGCAAGCCGCCAAAGGTGGCCGCCTGCAATAGCTGAACGACCAGATCCATCAGACCGACGGGCCGCGCGCCGCCGCCGAACAGCGCCACAAGTTTCAGAATGACCCACGTTGCGACAATCGCCGCCGTCCATACCAGGGCCGTCCACAACAGCTCGCGGCTCAGCCGTTGACGGTACGCCATCAGCATAATCGCCAGCAGCCACTGCCAGGCCGAAGCAAGGAAGAAGAAGCCGAACACAACGAACTGCTGCTCGAAGCCGTCGGGCAAGGTGAGCAGGCCGGCCACCGATTGCGCGCACAGGGCAATCAGCCCGCCGAGCTGCTCCGGAGCAGCCACGTACAGTAGGCCGCTCAGCGCGGAGAGGCCGGCGGTGGCGAAGACCCAGCGGTCGAGCGAAGCAGGGGCAGTGTGCGCGGTCATTCCGCGGTCATTCGTCGAGCAGCGCCTTCACATCGGCGGCCATGTCGGCGCTGCTAATGCCGAAGGGGAAGATGACGCGCACATAGCCCTTCTTGTCCACTACAGTGATACTGGCGGTGTGCGTCATCAGATACCCGGTGTTGGCCGAGCCAGGCTCACGCGCATAGTAAATGCCGTAGGGGGTGGCGACGGCGGCGATCTCCTCCGGCGTTCCGCTCAGGCCGATGAAGCGCGGGTCGTAGCGGCTGACGTGCTCCTGCATCAGGTCGGGCGTGTCGCGTTCCGGGTCAATGGTCACCATCAGCACCTGCACGCGGTCGGCGTCCGGGCCTAACGCCTGCATCATCTGCTTCATCTCAAACAGCGTCGTCGGGCAGATGTCCGGGCAGAAGCGGAAGCCGAAGAAGAGCAGCACCACCTTGCCGCGAAAGTCGCCGAGCGAGACGCGCCGCCCGCCGGCAGTGGTGAGGGTGAAGTCCGCCGCCGGGCGCGTAGAGTCCACGACTGTGCCGTGGAATTCGATCTGCCGCGGTGCCAACAGCCACGTGGCGAGCGCCAGACCGCCGATCAGGAGCAGGCCGCCGAGGAAGGCCAGGCCAAAAATCTGCCAGCGGCGCGCCGTTGTTGAGCCGGTTGTAGTACTTGTTGTTTGTGCCATGTTCTCTCTCTGCCACAGAACCTAAGGGCCGGGCAACCCTCTGGCTCTGGAATTCTCTTCTTGTTGTTACGGCGTTACGCCGCGCCGGCGCAGCAATTCTTGCATGTAGCGAATCTCGCCGGTCTGCGCCGTGATGATGGACTCGGCCAGCCGGCGCACTTCGGGCCGTTGCGTCTGCGCCAGTACGGACTCGGCCATGAGCACGCCGCCCCGATGGTGGTCAATCATCATCCTCAGGAACTGGATTTCTGCCTGCGCCAGCTCCAGCGTACGCAGCTCGTTCACTTTGACCTGCGGCTGCATGCCCATCATCTCCGGCGTCATCGTCATCATCTGACCGTTGTGCACCATCTGCCCCGTCATGGGCGGTTGCAGGCCGGCGGCGGGCAGGCCCCACGCTTGCAGCCAGCCCTGCATCTGGCCGATCTGGCCCTGCTGAGTCAGAATCATATCAATCAGCAGCTGCCGCAGTTCGGCGTCCTCGGTGCGGTCGCGGATGATGAGCGCCATCTCCACCGCCTGTTTGTGGTGGGCACTCATGTCGCGGGCGAAGGTCACCGCCGGATCGCCCTCCGCCGGCGGGCGCACGCTCCACCACAACCAGCCCAACCCGGCGACGACAATGAGCATGAGTGCGACGAGCAGGGGCCAGAACCAACGCGGCAGAGTCTGGGTTTGAGTCTCGGAGGCAGTGTTCATTTCTGAGAGGCGCATTACGTACTACGGATACGCAATACGGAATGCATGCTGCGAATTGCGGATTGTGGACTGCGTATGGTTGTCATTGCGGATCGCCGACGCCGCCGAAACAGGCCGCGCCCGGCTCAGGGGTCTGCGGCCCTTGCAGGTAACGGCGCAGGAAGCGGTCCAGTCGGGGGTCGTTGGCGTCGTCCAGCTGGAGCTGCAAGCCCCAGGCAGAGGCCACGACCGGCGAAGTAAGGCCGGGGAAGGGTGAGAGCAGGGCGTATTCGCGTCCGCGCACTTTAGATTGCAGCACGGCCACCTGGTCGGCGGGCAGGTCTGGGTGGTAAGTGATCCAAACCGCGCCATGCTCCAGCGAGTGGACGGCGTATTCGTTCCGGATCGGCTCGGTGTAAATGCCGCAGTTCTGCCAGGTGGCGTAGTGCCGTCCGCCCACCGGCGGGAGCGGGTCATACGTGATGGTGACGCCTTCAGGAACATGGCCGCGCTCTTGGCCCGGAAACTGCTGCACGCCCTCGATGGGCGCAGTCGCGGCCTGACGGTCTTGAATGGTGAAGAAGACGGCCAGGCCGACAATGATTGCGAGGCCGACCAGAATGGCAATGACGACGAGCGCCGGCGTGGGCAGGGCGCTCGCCTGCCGGGCCTGCACGGCGGCCTTGCGTGTCTGGCGCGAAGAGGCAGGGGGGACGGGTTTGCTCATGCTGTCTGTGAAATCGCTTCTGTGTTGGTTCGGAGGAATTATAACGTCAGGGATGGCATTTGACGGCGGGCGGGGGGCGCAGGGCGCCGCATCTCAACAATCCGCGTTCTGCGGCGTAAAGGAGCAATTCATTCAAAAGTTCTTGTCACGTTCTTGACCTGGACTTGAAGTGGTCTGAAGAACATAGCGAAAGCGTAATCAGGCAGGCGCGGCCACAAATGCGTGCACACTGCCGTGAAGTGTGCACGCAAGAGATGTCAGAAGAACGACATAACCAGCGCGTTGCCAGCTTGTTGTAGCGCCGAATTTGGCAATTCGCTGACAACCTTTGCGTGCACACGCTGTGAACAGGCGTTTGCTAGCCGCCGATAACAATGTTAGAATTTTCGCTGTTTAGTGGCCTGGGTGCGAACTGGCCGGTAATCGAGCATGAACGAACCCGTTCTCGTGCTCAACGCGAATTATGAGCCGCTAAACGTTTGCAACATGCAGCGCGCCATTGGCCTGCTGCTGGCAGGTAAGGCACGCCTCGTCGAGGATGGGCGCGGCTGGATCCACACAGCTCGCACCCGTTACCCCAAGCCGTCCGTCATCAAACTGGAGCATATGGTGCGCCGCCCGCGCCCGCGCGTCAAGCTCAGCAAGCGCGAGGTCTTCCGGCGCGACAATTACACCTGCCAGTACTGCGGCCGCCAGACCCACCATCTGACGATTGACCACGTCATTCCCCGGCATCGCGGCGGTGGCCACCGTTGGGATAACCTGGTCGCTGCCTGCCCGGCTTGCAATCGCCGCAAGGGCGGTCGTACCCACACTGAGGCCGGCATGACCTTGCGCCGCCGCCCCGTCGAGCCACAGGCTACTGCCGCCTACCTCTTCGATCGCCACCTGCCCGCAAACGAATCCTGGAAGAAGTACCTCGAGGGCTGGTAGCGCGGATTGCGCCCAGTTTACAGGCTAATCGGTCTGCCCTAACAGGAACAGCGCCGGAACACCTTCGATAAAGGCAGCTGTCTGCCATAACTTCGGCTGGCCGCTGGTGGTGGAAGAGGTGACGCTTGAGCCGCCGCAGCAGGGCGAAGTGGAGGTACAGATTGCGGCATGCGCCATCTACCAGAGCGACTTGCACCGGCTGCGCGGCGATTGGGGCGGTGAGACTCCCCTGGTGGCCGGACACCAGGCCGCCGGCGTGATCAGCGCGGTCGGCCCGGGGGTCAACGGCCTGCCGGCCAATCGCGAAGCTGAAGTGCCGATCAACACCCGTCACCTTACTGATGGCCGCTGGCTGATCGGCAGCTTGATGGGTTCAACTCAGGCCGCGGTAGATATTCCTCGCCTCGTTGAAGCGTACCGGCAGGTCTGTCTGTTCCTAGATGAGCTGATCTCCCAACGTTACGCTCCCGAAGACATCAACGCGGCACTGGACTCGCTGGAACGCGGCGCAGCTCTGCGAAATGTGATCGGGTTTTAGACGGGGCAGCGGCTGCGCTCATCAAAAGCTCGGCTGGGATAAGTTACGAAACTGAGTTCGGGGTCGCCGTGCGTGAAGAAGGCGTGTGCGCCGCTCGCCGGCGGCCCCCAAGTCCGAGATGTCGTCATGGCCGAACGTGACTTCGAACCGGCCATCCCCGTTCAGCCGGAAGGTGGCCTGCGTCCACGCGCCCATGCCTGCGGCGATGGATCGGTCGCGCAGTTCCGCGAAGTCGTCGAACAGGTTGCCCGTCTCATCCACAAGATAGCGCCAGCGGCCGTCGCCGCGTTCGATGAACAGGCCGACGCTGCCGAAGTCATCGGCCATCTCCACGCGGATATAGCCTTTGGCGAAGGGTGTGCCGGCGATGTCCAGCAGCCTCTGGCCGATGCGCTGGTACAGAGCTTCGATTTCGGGTGTCATGGCTATGGGTGATGACTCTACATTTGAGTGATTTCACGCAGCGACCGTTTCAAAGGCTGTCTGAATATGCCTGGCCACGCCGTCGAAAAGTTCAGCACTTGCGGTGAGCCGAGCATAGCGAGGCGAAGCCGTCAGGTGTAGGTGTGGGTTGGGCAGGTTCGGTGTTGAGATACGATAGGATGATGTTCCAGAATTTCTCTTTGCCTATCCCAAACAGATCGTGCAAGGAAAGGTTTTCCTGCTTCATATAACGCTCTATCAGCACTAGTCCCAAGTAGTAACCCGCACGATTTTCCAAAACATCGTCTGTTTCAGAAAAGGAGAATAAGGTGTTCCGCTCATTGCTGTTTTCTAGTTTTGCTGCTGCTATTCGGAACAATTTGGGTTCGCGCTGTA
>JANWXR010000103.1 GCA_025057205.1 Anaerolineales bacterium
CGTCACCCACTCATTGTTGTAGCGGTTCTGGTCAAGAACCACCGTTGTCTCGCGCCGGATTCCGCCGGGATAATCCACGATGACGTAGTGCACGTCCGGCGCGTAGGCGTTCTGCGCCGGAATGAAGGCTTCGATGAAGTAGCGGCCCCGTCCGATCAGGCGCGGCACGTAGCTGACGTACAGCGTCTGCACGTTGTACGAGGCGGGCCGGTAGACATACGGACGCCCGTTCACGTCCAGCGCCACCTTCCATAGCGGGCTGAGTGTGGCCGGGTCGTCGTAGTAATTGACACTGAACTCGCCGGTGCGCTCGTTGTCGGGGTCAACGATTGTAAGTTGCGGCGGTGCATCCGGCGAGATGGGCGGGCGGCCAACGATGAACGGCGGCGGGGGAGGCGGGGGAGGGGGTGGCGGTGCGGCGGGCAATTGTACCTTCGCTACTTCCGGCAACTCTGCCGCACCCAGCCCCTCATCGGGGATGCTCAAACCGCGCCCATAGCGGTACCACGAGAGGCCGCGCGCGCCGAAGTTGTTGATGGCGAGATTGGCGGTGAGCGGGATGTCACTGGCCGGGTACAGGCCGATGGTGCCGCCCGGCGAGTAGCCCTGTAGCATCGGGTACACCGGCTTGCCCCAGCCGCCGACGACGTCGTAACAGTTAGTCAGCGCCGTCTGTGCGCTTTGACCGAAGTGGTAGTGATAGACCATCGGATGCAGGCTGTCTATGTATGGCAGCCAGATGGTCGTCACCCACAGCCGCTGCGGGCGGTTGCTGCGGTAATCGAAGATCAGGCCGATGTGAAACGTCGAGCCGAGGCGATTGCGCAGCCCCTGGGCGATCTGCCGTGCCGCGTTCTGATCGCCGACGAAGTAGGCCGGGCCTTCTTCTAAATCAAGCAGCAGTGACTTGACGCCGGTCACCTGCGCGACCTGCACAAAGCGATCAATCTCCGCCTGCACGCTGTCGCTGACGCCGCGCACCACGCCCCAGACGTGGGTCTCCAGCCCCTTGGCTGCCAGCGTGTCCACCCAGCGCTGCACGTCGGCAGTGGAGTTGATGTTCAGGTTCGGCTTGCTAGAGTCGAACGCGCCTTGCCAGACGGCGCCGTTGTTGGTCTTGACCATCACGCCGTTGATGTTCGGCGCACCGTTGCGCAGCGAGTCGGCGAACTGGGCAATGGTGGTCTCGACGATAGAGCGCGGCGTCCAGTACACCAGCGAGAGGCGTCCATCGTAGAAGTTGGGTTGGCCCATGGCGAGTCTCCTTTGGTGGCAGAGTATAGCTCGGTTGAGAGTGGAGGGCTAGAGTGGGGGTGGGAGGGATGGTTGAAGACTGAAGAGTGAAGGGTGAAGAGTGATGACTGAAGACTGAAGACTGAAGACTGAGGACTGAAGACTGATGACTGTTACCAAACTGTAACGTGCCGGTGGAGGTGTGGTAATGGACTCCAGATACAATAATCGTGCCATGAAGCGTTTGACTTTCTACTGTCTACTTTCTGCTCTGATCCTCTCTTCCTGCACCATCGCCACGCCCACGCCACGCATCGTCGTCATCGTGCCGGACCGCACACCGGTGCCGACCTGGACGCTGCCGCCGAGCATCACGCCTTCGCCGGCCTTCTCCGGCGCCGAGACGCTGCCGACCGGCTTGACCTCCACTCCTGCCGAAACTGCCACCGCCACGCCAACCGCCCGCCCCGGCATTGACCCAACGCTGGGCATCACCACGCCCAACCCGTACGCCACGCACGTCACACCTATCCCTGAGCCGATGCCGCAACTGTTTCTGGAAAAGGACATCCTCAACATTTTGCTCATCGGGCGCGACACAGCCCGCGACAGCAAGAGCTATCGTACCGATGTGCTGATCGTCGTCTCGATCAACAAGAGAGCAAACTCGGTCACGCTGCTCACCATCCCGCGCGACCTGTTCGTCTACATCCCCGGCTGGACGATGAACCGGATCAACACTGCCGCCAGCTACGGGGACTCGATCGATTACCCGGGCGGCGGCGTGGCCTTGCTTGAGCAGACCATTCTGTACAACCTCGGCATCCCCATCCACGGCTGGGCACGCATTGACTTTAGCGGCTTTAAGCAGGTAATTGACACCCTCGGCGGCGTGGAGGTGCCCGTGAGCTGCGCCATGCAAGACTGGCGGTTGAAGAACCCTTATGACCCGACGGTGGATGTGCAGGACGCGAACAATTGGGAGTTGTACACGGTGGAGGTCGGCGTGCAACACATGGATGGCGACCTGGCGCTCTGGTATGCGCGCTCACGCAAGCGCAGCAGCGATTATGACCGTTCACGCCGCCAGCATCAGGTGCTGCGCGCCATGCTGGAGAAGGCCCTGCAGCTGAACATGCTCGCCAAGGTGCCGGAGCTGTATCAGAAGTACATCCAGATCGTGGACACTGACCTGGGCCTGGGCGACGTGTTGCAGTTCGTGCCGTTGGCCGCCAAACTTGACCGCGCCCGAATCAAGAGTCGCTTCATCGGCCGCGACCACGTCTGGCCGTGGACCACGCCGCAGGGCGCCAATGTGCTGCTGCCCGACCGCAACGCCATCAGCGCCCTGCTGGCCGAGGCCTTTCAGCCCCCGCCGCAGAACATGCTGGTGCGCTCCGGCCCGGCGGTGGAAGTGTGGAACGGCACGACCAACAGCGCGTTTTGGGCGCTTGCCGAGGATAACTTAAACTGGGCTGGCCTTGCGCCGGTGCGGGGACAGGCGGACCGCACCGATTACGCGACGACCATGATTTACGATTTCACCACCAGCCCCAAAGGCTCCATCCGCGCCGAGTTGCAGCGTGCGCTCAATGTGAGCGACGCCAACGTCATCGTCGCTCCCGACCCGAATGCGCCCTACCCGTACCGCGTGGTGCTGGGCGCGGACTACAACCCCTGTGTCAAGCCGCAGTACATCGTGCGCGAGACGCCGACGCCGGAGCCGGGCGTTGTGACGATCGGGGCGGGCGAACCGGTGCGGGCCGCGCGTGTGCTGGAGCCACCGCCCCGCGTGGATGGTGACCTGGCGGAATGGACGGCGCTGGTGTACGCCTCCAACCAGCCCACCTTCGGCGGGCAAAACCGTGCAGACGGCAAAGATTTATCGGCTTCCTGGAACATCGCTTGGGACGACCGGTATCTGTATCTGGCGCTGAAGGTGAAAGACGACGCGCTTGTGCAAGCCGCGACGGGTGAACTGCTCTATAAGGGCGACAGCCTGGAACTGTGGATCGGCGTTGACCCCGGCAATCGGGACAGGCAGTTGACCGAGCGCGAGTTCCAGATCGGCCTCTCCGCCGGTGACCTGAGCAGCGGCGGCACGCCGGAGGCCTATCTGTGGTGGCCACACGAGCGCCAGGGTCCGATCCGGGATGCTCTGATTGCGGCGCAGCCTGTGGAGGGCGGCTATGCGTTGGAGGCCGCTGTGCCCTGGTCGGTGCTTGAGCTGACGCCGTTCGCCGGCGAGGGCTTCGCTTTCGTGTTGGCCGTCAACGATGACGATACGCCCGGCGCGCCCGAGCAGGAGACCCAGACCACGAACGTGAAGGGCGCCCGGCTACGTGACCCACGCACTTGGGGCGTGCTGGTGCTGGAGCCGGCACCGGGAGAGTGACTGAACGCGACTCCATAGAGAAGCAAAGGCTCCACAGGAGGCAGGCCCGTGGAGCCTTTGCACTTATCGAAGGCCTTGGCGAAAGGCTAGTTCGGAAGTCTTACACCGGTGAAGTTGTACTCCTTTTGAATGGAGTTCCCTGGGAAACTGAAGGTCGTCATCGTCGGAGCGATGTATTGCTCGATGCAAAGGACCTGATAGGTTCTGCTTCCAATTGTTCGCTGCGTCCCACATCGTGGGTCGTTTGGCCCGGACACGATCTCGCCCCATTGAGTGGAGTAGAACGTGCCTGTCGGGTGTGGCCGGAAGGCATACCAGGCGGCCTCGATGCGGCGCACGTCATTCCATTGCCCTGTCGGCAGCCAGGTGCTCATCGCCGACAAGTCGGGGTTGCTCGAGACGCCGGGCTGTGGGCCGTTGTAATACTGGGGCTTCACGTTGAAGCCAAAGTCCCAGCCCCACCCCGGGGCGCCTGCCCGGCTATACCAGCTCTCGAAGGTGAGATTGCATTGGGGATAAACCACCGCCATGATGGGGCGGATTTCCGTGTTGCCTCCGCAGTTCTCATCCCAGCGCACGTTGGGGCCGGTGTTGTTTCCTTCGCCGAAGTCTGCCCACAGGTCCCAGTAGCTGATGCCGCCGGAAGCATCCCTCGCCCAGGCTTGATAGGAGTGGAAGCGCGACGCGTGGCCGTTCGGGTTGGTGTCCAGGTGCATGATCACGTACAGATCGATGCCGTCGTCACGGAGCGTAAAGCCCTTGAAGCTGGTGTGCTTCAGCAAATTTTCATTTGGCGTATTGCCTGGATGCGAGAACATGGCTGGCCAGCGGCTCGATTGTACCCAGGCAGGCGGTGCATCACCGTGCTCATGCCCGTAATGGCAGCCTGTTGCAGGATCAACCGGCGGATGCCATTCATGGGGATTGTGATACCAATCCGGGCAGAGTTGCCCGCTCGCCGGCGGTTGCGTTGAACTCGGCGTTGGGGTCACGCCCGGAGTGCTTGGCGTTGACGTCGGGTAGTGGTGGTGATGCTCGGTGGGTGTGGGCGTAGGCGTCGCCGCTGGCGTTTCGGGTGTGTTCGTCGGCGTGACGGGCGTGCTGGTCGGCTGGGCTGTCGCTGAAGGGGCGGGTTGGGTTTGGGTGGCCACCTGTGTAGGGCGCGGCGTCGCCAACGGTGCGCAGGTGACCGTCAGGGTTTTGCGGTCAGCCGAGCGCACGAGCGTGATCCGGGTTGGGCAGGTAAGGGTTAGGGTGGTGCCCGGTTCAAGCGATTGGGTCTGGGAAGTGGTTCGTGCGCTGGAGATGTTCAGCCCAACCGAGCCGGACAGCAACAGGACGCCAACTAACCACGAGATGACTTTCCAGGGTCGCATATCTTTCCTCTCCTCTGCAAATCTACCGAAAGCCTAGAGTTTGTGCCTCGGATTGGCAGGGAAGGTAACAGAGATGACCCAGATTTTCCGCAAATCGTCGGGGAAACTTGAGTGAAGTTTGCGTGAAGGCGCGGCGCTTTGACAGCGCTCCAACCTAAGACTCGCCTGGAATGTGTAGCTTTGGTATGAGGGTTGTGAGAGACGGGTCAAGAAGATTAGCGTTTGATGAAATTGCGACCGCCGGCGTCATGCTGACTCCGGCTTGGCTTCTTCGACGCTAATGGTGTAGCCAAAGCGTCCAACGGTGCGCAAATAGATGGGCGCGCGCGGATTTGGTTCCAGCTTGGCGCGCAGATTGCGGACGTGGGCACGCACCACTTCTTGGCTGCCCGTTCCGGGAGGATACTTCCAGACCTCTTGCAGCAACTGCTCAGTGGTATAGACCTTGCCGGCGTTGCGCATCAGGAACTGCAGGAGTTCGAACTCGACGGGCGTAGGTTTGACCAGTCGCTCCCCAACGGTCAATTCGAACGTCTCGAGGTTTAGGGTCAACGGGCCGACAACGATTTGAGCCGGCCTGCTTTGCTCGCCCGAGGCCGCGGCCCCATTCTCGAGGCGGGCGCGCAGCGCTTCCTGGAGCTTGAGATTGGCGATGGTGAACGCCAAGCGTTCAGCTGTGGAGGTTGCCAGGCGCTGTTTGTTTTCGCCGAGAGTGGGCCGAGTGCCATCCTCCGCAGCCGTTGCCGAATCGCGAACCAGCCGGACGTGGAGCAAGCCATGAATTTCGCCCTGTGCGGTGAGCGGCGCACACAGGTAGCTCAATCCTTCCGGAACATTCACATGCTGGCAGACCGGGCCGCCGTGGGGCAGCTCGACCACATAGAGGCGGCCCCGGCGCAGCGCCCAGCAGCCCTCAACCGTCAGAGATTGTTCCGCGGGTTGGGCGCGGCCCCAGGCGGCAACCCGCTCCATCTGCCCGGGCGTTTCACTGCTTAGGTACAACGCGCCGGATTCAACGGGGAACAGCAGGGGCAGGAAATCACCGATGATGGGCAACGCTTCGTCCAGATTGACGCAGCCCTGCAGCTGGGTGTGCAACTGTTCCAGCAGCGCCAGCTGGCGATTGGTCTGTTCCAGTTCCGCAACCCATTCGGCCAGACGTTGCTCGATCGCCTGCGCCTCGGCCTCGGCCTGCTTGCGTTCGGTGATGTCCATCTTGACGCTTTGCAGGTATTGCGGCTGACCGTTCTGGTCGCGCACCAGCATGATTTCGTCATGCAGCCAGATAACTCTGCCGTCGTGGGCCAGCATGCGATATTCAATCAGGCTGGGTTTCGCGCCGGGGGCATATACGCTGGCAATGGCTTCGCGCACTCGCTCGCGGTCTTCTGGATGAATCTGTTGTTGCCACCAATTCGGGTCGGCCAGCCACTCGGTCTGGGGATAACCGAGGATGCGCTCCAGTTGAGGGCTGATAGAGATGGTGCTGGTATCGGCGTCCAGCGCCATGAGGTGGATGCCAACGGGGATTTGCTCGACCAGTTTACGGTAGTTGGCCTCCGCTTCGCGCAGAGCCGCCTCAGTAAGAGCGCGCGCCGCCCGCACCCGCGCGGCGCCGATCTCCCGTTGCACCGCCGGCACCAGCCGAACGAGGTTCTGGTAGCGCACCACGTCATGCGCACCGAGGCTCAACGCCGTACGGAGCCGGTGTGGCTCAGTTGCGCTGGACAGAAGTATGAACGGGATGTCGAAGCCGGATTCGCGCAGCGTGGCCAGCGCCGCCGCCGGGCTGAAATGCTGCAAACTG
>JANWXR010000104.1 GCA_025057205.1 Anaerolineales bacterium
ACGCCCATCGGCGAGGACACGCTCATCCTGTGCGACGCCTGCGGCTACACGGCCAACCGCCAGGTGGCGCGCTTCCGCAAACCGCCGGCTACGGCGGAGGCTGCGCTGCCGCTGGAAAAGGTCGCCACGCCGGGTGTCAACACCATTCAGGGCCTGGCGCAATTTCTGAACGTGCCCACCGCCAAGACCGCCAAAGCCGTGTTTCTGATGGCGACGGTGACGGAGGGCGATGTGGACGTGGAGAAGTTCATCTTCGCAGTGGTGCGCGGCGATATGGAAGTAAACGAGACCAAGCTGGCAAACGCGGTGCGGGCGAAGGAGCTACGGCCCGCGCGCGAAGCCGAGATTCGCGCGGTGGGCGCCTCGCCCGGCTATGCCAGCCCGATCGGCCTTGACCCCTCCCGAATCACCATCGTGGTTGACGACGCCATCCCCGACTCGCCAAACCTGGTGGCGGGCGCAAACGAGGACGGCTATCACCTGCTCAACACCAACTACCCGCGCGATTACACCGCGCAACTGGTGGCCGACATCGCCGCCGCCGACGATGGCTATGGCTGCGCGGATTGCGGCGCGGCCTTGCGGGCAGCGCGCGGCGTGGAGGTCGGCAACATCTTCAAGCTCGGCACGCGCTACACCGAGGCCCTCGGCGCAACCTTCCTCGACAAGGACGGCCAGAGCAAACCCATCCTCATGGGTTCATACGGCATCGGCGTGGGCCGCCTGCTGGCCTGCGTGGCCGAGCACCATCATGACGCCGACGGCCTGTGCTGGCCGATTTCCGTCGCGCCCTACCACGTCCACCTGGTCTCGCTGCCCGGCGGCGAGGCAGCGGCGGCGCAGGCGTATCAAGACCTTACGAAAGCCGGCGTAGAGGTGTTGTGGGACGACCGCGACGAGCGCGCCGGTGTGAAGTTCAAAGATGCGGACATCATCGGCCTGCCGCTGCGGGTGACCGTCAGTGAGCGCGCGCTCAAGGCCGGCGGCGCAGAGCTAAAGCGCCGCGCCGAAAAGACCAGCACCGTCGTGTCACTCGACGCCTTGGTCGCGCGGGTGCGTGAGGAGATTGCGGCGCTGGAGGCGGAATTAGAGAAGCGGGTGGTTAAGGTGGAGTTCAAGGAGTAAACCTTGAGCGTATTTCTTATTGCGTATTACGTACGTAGCTTGTAAGCCGATGTGATGAACGCAATACGTGATACGAAATCCTCACCACGAGTTTCTGAATGACCGACTTCCTCTCCCAACTCTCTCACCGTCCTTACCCTCCGCCCACAACGTCGTGGGTGATGCGGCAGACGTGGTACAACCTGCTCTTCGCCCACTGGCCTGTGCCGGCAGGTGCCATGCGCCGCGTGCTGCCGCCGCAACTGGAGCCAGACTTGTTTGAAGGGCAGGCGTGGCTGGGCGTGGTGCCGTTTGGGATGAGCCGCGTGCACCTGCGCTTCACCTTCCCTTTGCCGTGGCTGTCTTACTTTCTAGAGTTGAATGTGCGGACGTACGTGACGGTGCGCGGCAGGCCGGGGGTGTACTTCTTCAGCCTGGACGCCGCCAACCCGCTGGCGGTGGCGCTGGCGCGGCGCTGGTATCGGCTGCCGTACTTCAATGCACGAATGAGAATGAAGACCACCGCTGATGGCTGGATCCATTATGAGAGCTGCCGTACGCATCGCGGCGCGCCGCCGGCGGACTTCCGCGCCCGCTACCGCCCCGCCGGCGAGGCCTACACCTCGGTTCGCGGCGCGCTCGACCACTGGCTGACCGAACGCTATTGCCTGTACACCGTCTCGGACGGGGTCGTATACCGCGGGGAGATTCACCATGCGCCCTGGCCGCTACAGCTGGCCGACGCGGAAATCGAGCTAAACACGATGGCGGCACCCACCGGACTGGAACTGCCGCGCACTGCCCCCTTATTGCACTTCGCGCGCTCGATTGACATGGTGGCCTGGCCAATTCAACCGGTTACGAGTTGAGGGTTACCGGCAAAGTCTTCAGTCTTCAGTCCTAAGTCTTCAGTCTCCAGTCTCCAATCTCCCATCCCCAATCTCCACCTTCATCCCTCAACCACCTCCACCAACAGCTGCCCGCGCTGCACCGTCTCGCCCTCGCGAACGGCCACGCGCTCCACCACGCCGGCGTGTGGCGCGGCCACGCGGAGCTCCATCTTCATCGCTTCCAGCACCACCAGCGCCTGCCCGCGCTCCACGGCCTCGCCGGCGGAGACGAGGACTTTGCGCACCACGCCCGGCATCTGCGCCTCGAGCGAGTCGTGCCGGTGGCCTGCGCCGCGGCCGCGCTGCGCTTTCGTCCCGGCCTGCGGCACGGTAAGCTGATACGTGCGGCCGTCCAGCGCCACCCAGCGCCGGGGGCCATCTGCCGCCACGTGGGCAGTGTAGGGCGTGCCGTTGACCAGCAGAGTCAGCGCGCCCTGGCGCCGGATCACAGCGTCCACCGTCAGCGCGCGGTCACCAACCGCCACGCGGTATCCTTCGCCGGACTTCTCCACCCGGAGCGTTATCGTCTCACCACCGATTTGATATTCAAATTGCATCTCATTTCTCACTTGCAGAGCACATAGAGCACCCTAACGTACTCAGAGCACTCAACACACTCAGCGCCCTCAGTGTATTCAGCGATCCCGCTCAACGCTCTCAGTGATCCCGCCGAGCCGAAAGCCATCCAGGCGCGCCCAGGGGCCGGCATCGGCGCGCTCCGGCATCACGCCCCACGCCGGCGAAGCCGAGATGCTCAGGAAATCGGCGAGCGCTACGGCGGCCAGCGCCAGATCGGGCGGCGTTTCTGCGCCAGGCCGCCACGTCGCGAAGTGCTGTTCGATGAAGCGCGTCGTCATCGAGCCGGAGACGAACTCCGGATGCGCCAGCGCCGCCCGCAGGAACTCGACGTTGGTGGTCACGCCGAGCCAGATGTAGCGCGCCAGTGCTGCGTCCAGGCGCGCGATGGCTTCGGCGCGCGTTGGGGCGTGGGCGATGACCTTCGCCAGCAGCGAGTCGTAGTGCGGTGGAACCTCGTCGCCGGTGGAGTAACCGGAGTCCACGCGCACTCCGGGGCCATGCGGCTCGCGCGCCAGCAGCACCGGCCCGCTTTGCGGCAGGAAGTTCTGCGCCGGGTCCTCGGCTACGATGCGGCACTCGATGGCGTGGCCGCGCACGCTAATCTCGGACTGGGTAAACGGCAACGGTTCCCCGGCGGCCACGCGCAGTTGCAGGTGGACGAGGTCAAGGCCGGTCACGGCCTCGGTCACCGGATGCTCGACCTGCAAGCGCGTGTTCATCTCCAGAAAGTAGAACGCGAGCGATTCGGGGTCAACGATGAATTCGACCGTGCCGGCGTTCTGATAGTTCACGGCGCGCGCGGCGGCGACGGCCGCCTGAGCCATGCGCGCGCGCAGGTCGGGGTGGGCTTCGAGCAAAGGCGAGGGTGACTCCTCGATGAGCTTCTGATGCCGTCGCTGGATGGAGCACTCGCGTTCGAAGAGGTGCACCACATTGCCGTGCGAGTCGCCCAAGACCTGGAATTCGATGTGCTTCGCCCGTTCGAGATACTTTTCAAGGAAGACGGTGTCATCGCCGAACGCGCCGGCCGCCTCGCGGCGCGCGCTGGCCAGCGCCTCGGGCAGGCCGGCGGGGTCGTGCACCACACGCATCCCACGCCCGCCGCCGCCGCCGGAGGCCTTCACCAGCACCGGATAGCCAATGGCCCGCGCTGCTTCCATCCATTCCTGTTCATCCTTTTTTGTTCCTTTTTCCTGTGCGCCCGGCACCACCGGCACGCCGGCCTGCTCCATCAACGCGCGCGCGCCGGTTTTGCTGCCCATCGCACGGATGGAGTCGCCGCTTGGCCCGACGAAGACCAGGCCGGCGGCGCGCACCGCGTCGGCGAAGTCGGCGTTCTCGGCGAGGAAGCCGTAGCCGGGATGAATGGCCTGTGCGCCAGTTGCGCGGGCGGCTTCGATGATTTTGTCGGCCCGAAGGTAGGACTCGCGCGGCGGGGGCGGGCCGAGGCACACGGCCTCATCCGCTTCGCGCACGTGCAGCGCGTGAGCGTCGGCCTCCGAGTACACGGCTACAGTGCGGATGTTCAATTCGCGGCAGGCGCGCATCACGCGTACGGCAATCTCGCCGCGGTTGGCGATCAGAAGCTTTGTAGTTCTCAAGGGCAGTTTGATGCTATTGGAGGGTGGATAAACGGGCCGGCATCTGCAACAGCGCTCGTCATGAGTTCAGCGCCCAGGCCAAGTCTTCCCGCATGGCGGCATGCTGTCGCTCGGCCAACTCAACCCAGTCCGGACCGATTAGCTCAACTGCTTCCGAGCGCGTTAACTCCCCACGCAGAAACCGGCCCAGCACCCGTTCGCGCCATAACTGCCTGACGCCGGCCTGAAACGCCAACGCAATAATCTCGGCCTCGGTCTTATCCGTGTCTCGTAACAGCGCATCAAGGTAGTTAAGTGTGTTCGACATAGCCTCGGCTCCGTTGAGCAGCATTATAGCCCGCAGTTCTCACATCCGAAACACACCGTAGCGCGTCTCGGCCTGCGGCGCGCCGGCGCAGACGGCCAGCGCCAGGCCCAGCACGCGGCGCGTCTCGACGGGGTCGAGGATGCCGTCATCCCATAGGCGCGCAGTGGAGTAGTAGGGGCTGCCCTCATGTTCGTACTTCTCTAGCGTCGGGCGCATGAACTCGGCGGCCTCAGTGGGGGAGAGCGGTGGTTTGCCCTCGCGCGCCAGCTGCTCCTGCTTGACGGTGAGCAAGACGTTGGCCGCCTGCTCGCCGCCCATCACGCTGATGCGCGCGTTCGGCCACATCCACAAAAAGCGCGGCTGGTAGGCGCGCCCACACATGCCGTAGTTTCCTGCGCCGAAGCTCCCGCCGATGATGATGGTGAGCTTGGGCACGGCGGCGTTGGCGACGGCGTGAACCATCTTTGCGCCGTCCTTGGCGATTCCGCCGGCCTCATAAGCCTTGCCCACCATGAAGCCGGTGATGTTTTGCAGGAAGAGCAGCGGAACGTGGCGCGAGGTGCATAGCTCCACAAAGTGCGCGCCCTTCAGTGCGCTCTCGCTAAACAGCACGCCGTTGTTGGCAACGATGCCGACCAAGTAGCCCTCGATGTGCGCAAAGCCGGCGACCAGCGTCGTGCCGTAGTTGGCCTTGAACTCGCGGAAGCGGCTGCCGTCCACCAACCGGGCGATGATCTCGCGCACGTCATACGTCTCGCGAAAGGTGCGCGGCAGGATGCCGTAGATCTCGTCGGCCGGGTAGAGTGGGTCTTCGGGCCGAAACGGCGGGCCACTGTCCGCCGTCCGCGGTTGTCCCAGCGAAGCCACGATGCTCCGGCAGATCTCCAGTGCGTGCTCGTCGTCCTCGGCAAAGTGGTCAGCCACGCCGGATTGGTGGGTATGAACGTATGCGCCGCCCAGCTCTTCCGCCGTCACGTCTTCGCCGGTGGCAGCCTTGACCAGCGGCGGCCCGCCCAGAAAGATGGTGCCGGTGCCCCGGACGATGACGGTCTCATCGCTCATGGCCGGCACGTACGCGCCGCCCGCCGTGCAGCTGCCCATCACCACCGCAATCTGCGGGATGCCCTTTGCGCTCATCCGCGCCTGATTGTAGAAGATGCGCCCGAAGTGGTCGCGGTCCGGGAAGACCTCGGCCTGCAAAGGCAGGAACGCGCCGCCCGAATCCACCAGATAGATACACGGCAGGTAATTCTCCTCCGCAATCTCCTGCGCGCGCAGATGCTTCTTTACCGTGAGCGGATAGTACGAGCCGCCCTTCACCGTAGCATCATTGGCGATGATCATCACCTTGCGCCCGCTCACCCGCCCGATGCCGGTGACGATGCCCGCACTCGGCGCGTCTTCGGGATAAACCTCCCATGCCGCCAGCGGGGAAAGTTCGAGGAACGGTGAACCGGGGTCAAGCAACCGATCAATGCGTTCGCGCACAAACAGCTTGCCTTGCGCCTCGTGGCGCCGGCGATACTTCGCGCCGCCGCCCTCTCGCACACGCGCCAGCCGCTCGCGCAACTCCGCCGCCAGTGCGCGATGATGCGCCGCGTTTGCCTCGTACTGCGCGTCTTTGACGATCCGAGACTCAATGACATTCATTTCAGCCTCCGGCAGGCAATATCCTTGCAGCCGAATGATACAATACGTTCGCCAGCCTTCAGCCATCAGTCTACTTCCTAACTTCCTACTTCCTTCTCCCTTCTTCCTCCTTCCTTCCCTTATGCCCAAAGCCAAAACCCTCCCCGCTAATGACCCCAAACTCCAGGACGCAGTAGGCCGGCACAGGCGCACGCAACAGGTCAACGGCTGGATCCTCATCGGCTACGGGCTGCTGACACAAGTCGTCGCCATCTCCGGCGAGCCGCTGCATCCGGTGGCCGGCCTATCCTTCATTGCCATCGGGTTCTTCTGTCTGAGGTGGGGCGACCCGGCGCTGCTGGCCGCAACGGGCATATTGTTCGCCTTCGCCATCGTGCCGACGGTGAACCCGGCCATCACCCTGCTCGGCCCCGACCCGGTGGTGCGGCTGGGGGGCCTGAGCGGCTGGGAGGTCGCCATCATCGTCATCGTTAAAGCCGCGCTGGCCTTCACTTCAATGCAACAGTTCTTTCTCTTTCGCCTGCTCTACGGCACGGAGCGGATGGTGAGCGACGAGCCGAACCTCGC
>JANWXR010000105.1 GCA_025057205.1 Anaerolineales bacterium
GCCCGTTACCTGGCCGACCCGCTTCCCCGGCGCCTGGGCGCTTTGGCGGCTAACCTGGCGCGCGTGTCATCGTCGGCGCGTCACCCCAGTCGGACAGAGAGCGTAGCTCTGATGCTGGAAGAGAGCCAGCACTTCATCGAATGGGCTGCCGCCGAGGCTGAGCCGGAAGTTGCTGCGGAGCTGGTGGATATCCAAGTGATGGTGGCATTATGGCGACTCATCTGGCCGGACGCTCAGCGCAATGACGCGCAACGGGCCTTGCTCTCCTTCCAGGCCAAAAAGTGGTCCGACCAGGTGCTCGACTATTCCGGCCTTCTGGAATCGGCATGAACAACCTTCGTCCGCCCGGCCCGCTGGTGGCCTACCTCCCCGGCGCCGAACCTGAGCCGCTGGCCGAGTGCCTGGTAGCTTTCGCCAACACCGATGGCGGCCTGATCCTCATCGGGCTGGATGAGAAAGGCCGCCTGCGCAACGGCGTCTATCCCGAAGAGCTGGAGAGCGCGCTGCGGGCTGCCGAACGGCTCTGCCGCCCGCCGGTCGCCACAGGCTGGGAACAGATCGAGACCGAACACGGCACGGCTTTTGCCATCAACGTCCCGCGCTCGCCGGAGCTGCACTCGCTGGCGGACGGTCGCGTGCTCATCCGCGTCGGGTCGGAGAACCGGCCGCTGGGCGGCGAGGAGATTCGGCAACTGGCCGCCACCAAGTCCGCCGGCGATTTCGAGGCCGAGGCCATCTCCGGCGCGCGGCGCAGCGACTTGGACGATGAGGTCATCGCCGAGTACATCGAGAAGCGTCAGCAACGCCAGCGCCGTGTCATCGAGGTAGCGCCGGATGAGCTGCTTCAGGAGATCGGCGCGCTCACGCACGATGGCGTGCCCACGCATAGCGGCCTGCTGCTGTTCGGCAAGAATCCGCAGGTTTTCATCCCGCATGCCGGTGTGGTCTTCGTCAAGTTTCCGGGGACGACGCCGGGCGGCGAGGGCGGACTGGCGGGCTATGGCCGGCGCGAAGAGTTCAACGGCCCACTGGCGCGCATCATCGAGAGCGCCTGGCAGACGATCTGGAGTGAGATGGCGGTGGGCGCCGTGGTTAAGGGGCTGGAGCGGCAGGAAATCACGGAGTATCCGGCTTTTGCCGTGCGCGAGGCGCTGGTCAACGCCGTCTGTCACCGCGACTACCGGCTCAAGGGGCGGCGCATCGAGATTCGCATGTACAGCGATCGGCTGGAGGTGATCTCGCCCGGCGGCCTGCCCGGTTTCATTACTATTGACAACATCGTCGAGGAGCACTTCTCGCGCAACCCGCGTTTGGTCAACGGCCTGTTCCAATGGGGCTACATTGAGGAGCTGGGACTGGGCATTGACCGCATGATTGAGGACATGGTCAGCGCCGGCCACCCGCCGCCCAAGTTCAAGGCGCAGCCATATTCGTTTACCGTGACGCTCTACAA
This sequence comes from Anaerolineales bacterium, assembly GCA_025057205.1. Lineage (GTDB taxonomy): Bacteria > Chloroflexota > Anaerolineae > Anaerolineales > UBA6663 > JANWXR01. Next base: position 1,454 of record JANWXR010000105.1, read on the forward strand.
CGCCCGCGACCGCAAGGCCACGCCGAAATGGGAAAACGTGATGAACGAGCGGCAGGCGCGCGCCCTCAACTTCATCCGCGACAATGGCCGAATCACCAGCCGCGACTACCAGCAGCTCTGCCCGAACGTTTCACCGGAGACGCTTCGCCTAGATTTACAAGACCTGGTGAACCGGGGCGTGCTCCTACGCATCGGCGCGAAGAAGGGTACATATTATGTGCTAAAGTAGTCACAAATCAGACATAAAGATATCCCAAATTTTCCCAATTGGGAAATAAAGTGGTTCTACTGAAAAAAGCCCATTTGAACCGCGAAGACGCCAAGAACGCTAAGAAAAACAAAAGCGAATCCTTGGCGCTCTTCGCGGCTTCGCGGTGAGATCATAGTTTTTTCAGTGGAGTCTAAAGTGTAAAGCTAATCTCGGCCTTTCTGTTACACTGAGCACAATGAGCATTCGCCGCCTCATCGGCTTTCTTCTTCTCTTTCTCGTTTCCACGATCATTGTAGCGGTCGGCTTTACCCAAGGTCCGGCTCTCCTCGGTGGTCAAAGTCTGGGAACGATCATCGCCGTCGCTGTCGGTATCTCCTTCCTCCTCCTCTTCCTGTACATTTTGGCCGATCGAGTAGTTCCGCGCGACCCGTTACGCCTGCTGCAGGACCCGATGCAGGTGACGCTGGAGTTCAACCGCCGCACGCTGGGCCTCTCCGATGAGGGCACGCTTGCCAGCGCGATCGGCGGGATGCTGGCCGAGTGGCTGAACGTCCATTGCTCCGGCTGGCTGCTGCTTAAGCCGCGCGACAACCTCCTGTCCGTCAAGCCGGTGGCCGGCAAGGGCAACCTACCCGAGACACCCATTGAACTGGCGCGCACCAACTGGCTCATCCAGGAACTCAGTCAGCGCCGCACTGCCGTGCTGCACGACGAACTGGAAGCCTCATCTATGCCGGAGATGGAAAAAGAGTGGTTCCGACAACTGGGCATCGCCGTCTATGCGCCCATCTTCGAAGCCGGCATCCTGACCGCCATATTAGCCGTCGGCGCACGCGAGGGCAGCCGGCGCTTCGCCCGCGAGGAACTCGACCTGATCGCCTTGATTACCGCGCTGGCAACGCCGGCTCTCAAATCAGCCCGTTCGCTGACGGAGATTCGCCAGCTCAAAGAGACGATGGCGCAGCTCACCGAGAAGCTGGAGACGCAAACTGCGCTGGCCGGCATCAGCAACACGGCACACAGCGAATTTCTCACCATCACCTCTCACGAACTGCGCACCCCCATCACGCAGCTGCTGGGCTACGCCGACCTGATGGGCACGATGGTGCGCGAGAACACCCTCGACCGGGTGACCGCGGCACAGGTGACCGAAAGCATCGTGCGCGCCTGCGGGCGGCTCAACGAAGTCATCGGCCAGATGCTGGACATGGCGCAGATTGATGCCAAAGCGTTGGAATTGAAGCTAAGCACCACCAGCCTGGAGCACATCCTGCGTCGGGCGTTCGAACCTTACCTGTCGGCGCTGCGCGAACGCCGGCTCACGTTGAACGTGACCGGCCTGAAGGCATTGCCGCCGCTGGTGGGCGATGAACCGCGCTTAGCGCAGGCCTTCAGCCAGCTGATGAGCAACGCCATCAAGTACACGCCAGATGGCGGGCGGATTGATGTCTCGGTGCGCGTGCTGCCGCAAGATGACAAACAGCCGGCCCGCCTGCTCATCACCTTCGCCGATACCGGAATCGGCATTGACCCGCGCCATCATCGCCTGATCTTTGAGAAGTTCTACCGCGTTGGCAGTTCCGCCCAGCACTCCACCAGCACGACCAAGTTCATGGGCGCCGGGCCGGGTCTGGGGTTGCCCATTGCCAAAGGCGTCATCGAGCGGCACGGCGGACGAATCTGGGTGGAAAGCCCCGGCTACGATGCGCAGAAGTTCCCCGGCAGCTGCTTTTACGTTGTCCTGCCCTTACGCCCACCCGGCGTAGACTCAAACGCCGTGCTTGCCGGCGCCGAAGACATCGCCCGGCTGCGCAGCGCCGGCACCGGACGCTCGGGCTAGAGCATCCGCGCTCAAGCGAGGTGCAACATTGTGCCGCTCCAGGTCACAGCGCGCACCTCACCGCGCTCTATCCCAAGCCGCTCGAGCGCGCGTTCAAACTCAATCACATCGCCGCTGATAAAGTAAGCGACCCGCCCTTCGCCCTCGGCAACCCGTAATCGTTCAGCTGCAACCCTGGCCGTCTGCCGCGCCACCGCCGGGGCCGGGTCAATCACCCGCACGCCCGGCCCGCAAATTTTCTCCAGCAGCGGGATGACGAACGGGTAGTGCGTGCAGCCGAGAACCAGCACGTCAATATTCTGCGCCAGCAGCGGCTCCACCCAGCCACGCAGCATTGCTTCGGTGTCCGGCGTGTCCAGCCGTCCGGCCTCGATCTGTTGCACCAGGCCGGGGCACACCTGTGGCAGCACCGTCACGCCGTTCGCGAACCGCTCCACTACGGAGTTGAACAGCTCGCCCTGAAAAGTAGCCGGTGTCGCCAGCACGCCCACTACGCCGGTGCGCGTCTGCTCGGCGGCCGGTTTCACCGCCGGCTCCATCCCCACAAAGGGCGTTTCGGGGAAGGTCGCGCGCAGATATTTGAGCGCCGCCGCCGAAGCGGTGTTACAGGCGACGACGATGACCCGTGCGCCCTGCGCCAGCAGAAAGCGTGTGATGGCCTCGGCGAAGGCGCGCACTTCGGCCAATGGGCGCGGGCCGTAGGGCACATGCGCCGTGTCCGCAAAGTACAGCAAATCGGCACGGGGGAGTTGCGCACGAATGTGACGCAGCACGCTCAAGCCGCCCACGCCTGAATCGAAGATACCCAACATCGCAGAGTGACTTTAGCGCAAAGATGCCGGGATGCAAGGGCACAAAGTTTCTCCCTGCGCCCTTGCGCCTTCGCGCCTTTGCGTTGAAACATGACCCCAACATGACTTCCGGCACTGACACGCATGACGCACACCGACGTACATGGATGACGGCTCAAGAGGGCGCGTTCTCAAATCCTAATCGCAAGCCATCATCATCACCCCATCTTCGCTCAAACCGGAACGGCGCGATGAGGCCTAAGAGCCATTCACGGCAAGTCATCGCCTCCCTTTTTCAATCAGAAAACCGCAGCGTCGTCGTCGGTAGCTCGAACACTCTGTCGTGCGACTCACGGTTCGTCATCGCCCCTACGCCCAATACATAGAGACGGACGCCGCGCGTTGCTCCATAGAGCGGTTTGGGGAAGGCAGAGCTGAAAACCCGCACCTGTTCGGCGCCTGCCTCCCGCAGGTTCTCCAGTATTTGCGCTTCGGCTTCGTTCGGTTGTATGTTTACTAGCGGGCCATAGAGCGCAGCCAGCCTCAACACCGCTTTGGTGACGGGAAGTCGCTCCGGATTGGGGTGGACGGCGATTGCGATGAAGGCAGTGTTTGTCCATACGGCCGGCAGCGTTGGGCCGGTGCGGATCCAAATATTGAGTACATCCCACTCACAACCCTTATCAGAGCTGCGCACCTGCTCCGGAGGAGTCTCCGGGTACTTCAGCGAAAGACCCCACTGTGGGTTTTTCGTAAGACAACCAGCCCGCCGTTGACTCGAGCGAGTAGATGACGGGCTTTGGCGTAACCAGCAGATAGGGCGGGGTTTCTGCGGCGGCAGGCGCCGGGATAATAGACGTTATCCGAAATTGAGAGGACAATGTGATATGTGTCTGTGTTCGTTACGGTGGCGGCTGTAGCTCTCACATTTGCACCGCCACTTAGCTCGCCTGCCCTGAATACTCTGGAGGTTAGCGGGATAACCTCCTTGCCAACATTGATGAGCAAAGGCCCTTGATCCAGCGTCTCATGGATTAAGGAACTGGTCCTCTGTGAGCCATTGCCCGCCCAGGCCCAGTTCCCCCAGCCCTCCTCGGTGTTTCCACTCAACGACATTCTCAATTTTGCCTGTTTGCACATTTTCAAGCGTGGTAACCGCACTGAAAGTCCAGTCGTCGTTACGGGTTGAGATGGTAGTGGCGCGATAGATGCCGTTTAGCGATAAAGATGGATCGTGGGGCGCAGGGCTTTCATAATCGGCGACGACTGTGAAATCGTCATTGCAAGGTGTGCCCAGTCTCGCCATGCCCTCGTTTAGGATGACAATCCTGCCATCCGGCTGCCAGACCAGAGATGTATTGGATGATGCTGCGTTGTATGGATACAGGCAAGACTGACCGGTGCGCACATCGAGAAAACGAAGACTTCCCGGAGAGTTGGTGTGGCCAATTGCCGCTTCCTCCGCCGAGAAAGCCCAATAGGCAATGAAGTCACCGGTGGGAGACCAGCTATCGAAGCGAAGCTGAGGAGCCGTTGTTATCGGCTGGATGGTTGCGGCTTGCGACTCGCTTATAAGTGCAGGCGATGTCTTTGACGGCTCAGGCGCAACGCCAGGGGTAATGACAACCGCCGGGGTCGGCAGGATATCCGGGGAGTGCCGAGACAACTTGGAACCGCATCCGCAAGCAAAACGACGATGACGATACCGAAAAGACGAACTGCCTGTCGGAAGGTGGGCATTTCATGGCCCCGGATAACCTTGCGGACAATTGACATAGCCGCAAGGGGTAGGCGTAGGTGTGCGCGTTCGAGTCGGCGTGCGCGTTGGCGTGCGTGTCGGGGTACTGGTTGGCAAAGGCGGATGATCCTTGATCACTAACGGTAGAAACACTTTGGGTAAACGCGCCGCGACAAACGCTTCGGGATCCGTGTAACCCCAGTAATCTGGATAACGTTTAGTCGGGTCATCATCCCAAGTGTAGCCAACGCCGTAGTCCTGATTGCAATGGCGATAGTCCGGCGGATAAGCCGTTCCCCGCTGACCAGCGCTACCCACTGGATAAAGATTCGTGATGGCACCAAAGATTCTAACTTCCCAATGAAGGTGGGTATTCGCCTCGGCGTTCTGGTTTAAGACGACGGCAATCTTGTCGCCTGCAGCTACTCGATCACCAACGCTTACTTCGATGTTAGCCAGATGTCCATACTGAGAAAACCGGAACTGGTTGTCGGGCAGACGATGCTTGATAATGACAACTCCACCAGGATATCCTGACACCTTGATTAAAACTACCTCGCCATTTGCCAGTGCGGTCACGTCTTTACCCGCGCCAGCGTTCAAGTCCGGTTTGTGGAACCAATCACTTCCGGCATGATAGAGTTGATTGCGAGGCACCCGCGTA
>JANWXR010000106.1 GCA_025057205.1 Anaerolineales bacterium
TGGCGCAAAGCGGCCTGCAGCGCGACCAGGCGCGCGGCGACATCGGCACCACCCACGGCATTCCGTTAGAATTGTGAGCATGGTTCATCCTCACTCCCACACGCACAGGCCGGCGCAGCCGACGGTCCGCCGGCTGACCCTGGCGCTCGTTATCACATTGAGCTTCGTCCTCATCGAAGCGCTGGCCGGCTGGTACGCTAACAGCCTCGCCCTCCTGACCGACGCCGGCCACAACCTGACCGACGTTATGGCGCTGGCGCTGAGCTGGTACGCGCTGCGCCTGGCTGCACGCCCGGCCCATTCCGGCAAGACCTTCGGCTACCACCGCGCCGGTGTCATCATTGCCCTGTTCAACTCGGCCGTGCTCATCGCGCTGACCCTCTGGATTTTCTACGAGGCCTTCCAGCGCCTGCTGGCGCCGCCCGAAGTCGAGTCGGGCCTGCTTATCGCCGTCGCCGTCATGGCGTTCGCCGTCAACCTGGGCACGGCGCTGCTGCTCAGGCGCGGCAGCGATCACGACCTGAACCTCCGAAGCGCCTATCTGCATCTGGCGGGCGATGCCCTCTCCACCCTTGGCGCCATTCTGGCCGGCATCGGCATCCGGCTGACCGGCTGGCAGTGGCTCGACCCGCTGGCAAGCGCGCTCATCGGTTTGCTGATTCTGTGGAACGCCTGGGGCATCGTGCATGAGAGCGTGGATGTGCTGCTGGAGGGGACGCCGCGCGGCGTGGACATGGAGGCTCTGGTTGCCGACCTGCGGGGCGTGGCCGGCGTGCGCGGCGTCCACGACCTGCACGTGTGGAGCCTGACGCCGCAGATGCGCGCACTCTCCGCCCACCTGCTCACCGACGATATCTCCATCAGCGCCGGCGCCGCCATCCGACGAAGCGCCAACGAAATGCTGCACGCCCGCTACGGCATCACGCACACCACACTGCAACTGGAATGCATCAACTGTGAGCCGGACCGCCTTTACTGCGAGCTGACGCCGCACGCCCACCCAGATTGAAGCGCCATTGGCCGGTTAGCATAGAGAAATTTGCGTTAGCAACCTTGCGCCTTCGCGCCTAAGCGATTCAGCGATCCAGCGCCTTGCGCCAGGTCGGCAATCAGGTCAGTGGCGTCTTCCAAACCGCAGGCCAGCCGCACGAGGTTTTCTTTGATGCCAATCTGCCTTGTTGCAAAAATCCTTTCCGGAGCGTATGTGGCGGTCGCTGCCGCCGCTGCGCTAGAGAGTGCAAAATACGCAGGTGCTTTTTGGGATGTTTTTGGGTGATCGCAACAGAGCACGTGCGCCTGGTAGTCCTGTAGTCAGCGGTTTTGACAGACTATTCGACCAGGCGACTCAATCGCCAGGTTGTCGAAGCTTCATTGGGCCGGTCCCTCAGTCGCCCTGGATAAGAGTTACGGGCTGTTCGGTTTTTGGCGTGAGAGTAATACAAAAGTGGCGAAAGAGTAACTACTCAGCCATCCCGTTTTATCCACAGATTGCGCAGATTTTCGCAGAGAAAATCTGTAGCCATTTGCGAAATCTGTGAATCCTTTCAACAGTTGGAAATTCCCGCCCGAGGAGTTACGCGAAAGAGTCAACTACGAATTGGGGGTGGGCGGCAGCGGGCTGTCATCACACGGCACCTCCAGGTAAAAGGTGCTGCCCTTACCGAGCTTGCTCTCCATCCAGACGCGCCCACCATGGCGCTCAACGATGGATTTGACGATGGCCAGTCCGAGGCCGGAGCCTTTGACCGTCGTACTGCCGCGCTGGCGCACACGGAAGAACTTTTCAAACAGGTGCGCCTGGTCGGCGGGGGCAATGCCGACGCCGGTGTCGCTTACCGCCACGGCAAACTTGCCGTTCTCGGTGAAGACCCGGACGCTCACTTGCCCGCCGCTCGGTGTGTATTTAATGGCGTTATCTACCAGATTAGCAACAGCCTGCCGGAGGAGAGTGGGGTCGCCGGAGATGAGCGGTAGGTCGCGGGGCACGTCCACGTGCAGCGAAAGGCCTTTGTTGGCTGCGACGGGACTGAGCGAGTCAACCACGCTCTGCACAATGTCGTCCAACCGGCACGGCTCCTTTGCCAGCCCTACACCAGCCTCGATGCGGCCCAGATCGAGCAGGTCGTCAATCAGCTTAGTCATCTGCTCGATGCCGGACAGAATTTTTTTGTTGAACTCCTTCTGCTTGTCGTTGAGCGGGCCAACCATCGGCATCATGGTCGTGTAGCCGCGCATGAAGGTGAGCGGCGCGCGCAGGTCATGGCTGACCGTGGCAACAAAGTCAGACTTCATCAGGTCGAGCTGCTTGAAGTGCGTCACATCGCGCAGGATGCAGACGCGCCCAATGGCTTGACCGTCGGCGTCGGTGATGGGCGAGAGCGAAGCATAGAGCGTGCGGCCATTTGCAGTGGTGAACTCGCCCGTGTTCATCGCACGCGCGCCCTGAATGAACTGCGCCAGCTCGCGGCTAGGCAGCACTTCCGCGGCCAAGCGGCCGACCAACGGCTTGCCCACCAGGTCGAATTCACTTTCGGCGGCGGGGTTCATCAGCAGAATGCGGTGCTGTGGGTCGGTGACGATGATGCCGTCCGGCGTGGAGGCCAAGATGGCGCTCAGCCGGCGACGCTCCTGCTCTGCCGCACCGAATAGGCTCATGTTAGCAATCGCCACCGAAGCCTGACCGGCCAGGGTAGTTAGGAAATTCAATTCTGAGTCGCTAAAGGTGTGAGGGCTGTCATAACCCAGCCAGAGCGCGCCGTAGAACCGCTGCTCTTGCCGAAGCGGCAAGGCCACCAACGCCGAAAGCTTGCCCAGCACGGGAGTCACATCCAGCACCGCTTTAGCGCGCGCCAGGTTCTCAATGACGGCGGCGCGCGCTTCGGAGCGCGTCAGCTCCACGATCCCGCGGTCGAGCACCGCCATCATTTCGGCCTGAAGGCCATCGGCAAAAGCGAGGTAGGTGGACGATTGAGCCGCGCTGGCCGGGACGCTGCCGGGCGCAAGCACGAGCCGGACGCCAGAGGCTCGCGTCGCCGCCAGCGCCCCGCGCAGGATAGACGGCAGGGCCACGTGCAAGTCCAGGCTGCTGGACACACCCTTGCTGATGTTGAGCAGCAAGCCCAGCTCACTCAGGCGGTCGCGCAGCTTTTGCCGCATATGCTCAAAGGCTTCGCCCGCGCGGCCAATCTCATCTTCGGAATTGATCTGCACCGGTTCGTCGAGTCGGTTCTCCGAAATGCGTTTCGCGGCTTGAGCCAGTTGCTTTGCCGGCCGGGCCAGTTGAATGGCGATGAGCGATACCAGACCGATGCCGATCACGCCGGCGCCCAACAAGAAGTAAATGATGGGCATGACGATTTCCTGCGCCTGGCGCAGCACCACGCTGTGCGGAACAGTGGTCACCAACGTCCACGGATGGACCGCGAGGGGGTAATACAGCAAAAGCCGCAGGCTGCCATCCGGAGCACGGTCGCGCAGGGCGGTTGCACCAGCCAAAGACGTTTCCAGCCGCTCTCCACTGCCCTCCAAGGCAAACGGCTGGCGTACCAGCGCCGGATTGGGATGATAGAGAATCAGCCCGTCCTCGCCGACGACGAAACCGGTGCCCTCCGGCACACTAGCCAGGTTGCTAAAGACCGATTGCAGCAGCAGGTTGCTCTCCAGCTCCGCCCAACCGACCAGGACGCCCACCGGCCTACCGTTCTCCTGATCGAGCACCGTCTGGAAAAACAGCGTCTCGGCCCGGAAGTTGCCGCTCTCATCCATCGAGAAGGTGGTGACTGGGCTTTGCGGTGTGCCTTCCAACGCGCGCTGTGCAATCGCTAGCTGCTCCGGACTGAGAGGGGGGCTGCTGGAAAACTTCGCTCCAGCCGTCGCCGCCACCTTCAGCTCCGAGTCCAACAGGGTCAGCTGCTTAAAAAACGCGACGGCGCGCGCGCCCCGCAGCAGGTTCGCCGCCTGCTGCACCTGGTTTTGTTCAAACCAGTTCTGGCTGCTGGCGATCTCGGCCAAGAGCGCCTTTCCGGACGAGGTGTACAGCGGAATGACCTGACCGGCGTTCTGCAAGGCCCGCTCCATCTGCCCCAGGGTCAGTCGAGTGGAGGCTTCCATGACGATGCTGATATTGGCGATGAACAACCCGATGAGACCGAGGACAAACAGCGGAACGAGGGCGAAAAGGAACTTGCGGTTCAGGCTATAGAGCCACGGCGGCGGCCGCGTACCGGCCAACCTGATCCACCCACCCGGGCGCAACAGCCGCCAGGCTTCAGCCACAACTCCGGCAATGATGGATTGCGCCACAAAGACCGGCGCAGCAGCACCCGCCAGCGCTAACACATAATCCACTGCCGCCAGGCCGAGGTTTTCCGTATAGGCGGCATACGAGAGATAGAGCAGCGGCCATACCAAGCCGCCGGCCAGGATTCCGGCAACGATTGGGCTGCGCAACAGGGCGGCAATCCGGCCACGATAATCCTGCCGCACACACCAGCCAAACAGGCCGGCAACAAACGCATATTCAAATGGCGTCAGGACGGAGTAAGTCTCCCAGACAGCGCGTCCCAGGCCAGTAATAAAACCGACAACGAGCGCTGGGCCGCTTCCCAAAGCGCCGGCGGCCAGGAAGGCCGGCGCCAGCGCCAGCAACGGCAATGAAGGGTCAGGCGGCTCGATGGGCAAGCCGGGAGGCGGGGGCAGATCGAACGGAAAACGCAGCAGCAGAAGCTGGGAGAGCGCTCCACCGGCCAAGGCCAACAGCAAGACTCCCGGCCATTGACGCGGGCGCAGGCTGAACCAATCGCGCCGCGTTAAGACCAGCGTGCCTAGTAGGATCAACACATAGGCAGTGAGCAGGCCGTAACCGAGAAGCCCCTGGGGCGGGCGGAAATACCAGGCGCTGGTGAAGCCAGAGTCTAGAAAATCCATTCGCAATCCGTTCGGATGACCGACGGTCCCATCCGATTTTACCGTAAGATCGGCCCGCAGCAGAGCTGATTTGTTATAACGCCGTTGCAAACTTTACGCCAGGGATAGCTTGTTTCGTTTGTACGCAAAACATGTCGGCCGCTCGCTGAGCGGACAGCGGGCAAAGCCGAAGTGGCAGTCGAAGAGGCGGCGCGTTCCCTGACCACCTATGTGTGCACACCTTGTTTCGAGGGGATGATGTCCTTCTTCAGAGATGGTGAGCGGTGATGATATGCTTTATCACCTCGCAGGAGTATGACCATATGACTGTTGCTAACCTGCCGCGTCTGCGGGTCTGGCTCTGGCCTACTCTTGGCGTGCTTGTCGTAATCGCCGTCGGCTTTCTGATTATCCAGCCGGAGCTGTCCACGCTAAGCTACCCACAGGAAGTCTCGGTGGCCGAGGCCGCGGCCAAACAAAAGGCCGGCGCATTCATCCTCGACGTGCGCTCTGAAGCCGAGTGGAAGGCCGCCCACATCCCAGGCTCAGCCCTGATCTCACTGCCTCATCTGGCCGACTGGTCGCGCGAAGTGCCGCGACGCCGCGAAGTCATCCTCGTCTGCACCGATGATGAGCAGTGCGCCCAGGCCTTTGCCATCCTGCGCGCCGCCGGAGTCCCTGCCCTCAGCCGGATGATGGGCGGTATAGAAGCCTGGCAGGCCGCAGGCTACCCTGTAGAGAGCGAGCCATGAGCCGGCGCCGGTTACTCGTTGACCAACAACAATTCCAGCGCGAAGCCGCCAAGCACAAAGGAGTCGCTCTGCCTTGTTTTCACCATTCGTGTCCATTCGTGGCTCCACTGAAAAACCATGATCTCACCGCGAAGCCGCGAAGAGCGCGGCGAACAGCGCCAAGGATTCGCTTTTGTTTCTCTTAGCGTTCTTGGCGTCTTCGCGGTTCAATGGGACTTGTTCAGTGCACTCATTCGTATCATTCGTGTTCCCCCATTCGTGCCCATTCGTGTTCCCCCATTCGTGTCCATTCGTGTTCCCCCATTCGTGCCCATTCGTGTTCCCCCATTCGTGCCCATTCGTGTTCCCCACATGCGTGCCCATTCGTGGACTCCAAAACCACATGCCGAATAGACGGGACGATTTGTTCGCGTAAACTCATCAGGCAGGAAGAGAGTCGCCGTTACCGGTTATAATCCAAAGTGAACCTATTTGAAAAAAGTCGGTATGAACACTGAACAGATAACGAACGCGCTGAACCGCATCCTGCCTACGGTCGAGAAGCCGGGCCGCTACACCGGCGGCGAATTGAACTCCGTCGTCAAAAACTGGGAGGCCGTGCCCATGCGCATCTGTCTGGCCTTCCCCGATATCTACGACATCGGCACACCGAATCTCGGTCTGGCCATCCTCTACGACCTGATCAATCAGAAGCCCGACCTGCTGGCCGAGCGCGCCTTCAGCCCGTGGAGCGACATGGAGGCCGCCATGCGCGCCGCCGGCCTGCCGCTCTATTCGCTTGAAACCAAACATCTCGTGCGCGAATTCGACATCTTCGCGCTCTCCATCCCCTACGAACAGCTTTACTCCAACGTCCTCAACCTGCTCGACTTGGCCGGCCTGCCGCTGCTGGCCGCCGAGCGCGACCCGCGCCGCCACCCGCTCGTCATCGCCGGCGGGCACAGCACCTACAATCCCGAACCGCTGGCCGACTTCATTGACGCCTTCGTCATCGGCGAGGG
>JANWXR010000107.1 GCA_025057205.1 Anaerolineales bacterium
ACGGCGAAGTTGACGCCGGCGGCGTTGAGCACCTCCACGAAGGCGCGGGCCGTCTGGCGCGCGCGCGGGTCGGTGGCCGGCGCGCAGCCCACCCAGTAGAGCACGTCGAAGTCCGGGTTCTGCTCCACCGTCGGCACGTTCAGGCCCTGCGCCCACTCCATCCGCTGCGATGGACCGATGTTCCACGGGTTGCCCTGGCGCTCCATGCCCCTGAAGGCGTTTTGCAGTAGGTCGGGGAACTTGTTCTCCATCAGCACCAGCGAGCGGCGGATGTCGAGGATGTCGCGCATCGGCTCGTTGCCCACCGGGCAGATTTGCACGCACGCGCCGCACGAAGTGCACGCCCAGACGGCCTCCTCCGAGATGGCGAACTCGGTCAGCGCCGGGCCGGACTCTTTGCCGGCGGCGATGGCCGCGCCCTCCTCGTTGAGGAAGTAGCGCTTGTTGATCTCCAGCGCGGCGGGCGAGAGCGATTTGCCGGTGGCGTGCGCGGGGCAGGCGTCCTGGCAGCGGTTGCACATGATGCAGGCGTAGGCATCCACCAGCGCCGGCCACTCCAGATGCTCTAGCTTCGTCGCGCCGAACTGCTGCAGGGACTCGTCGTCGAAATCAATCTTCTCCAGCTGGCCCATGCTCCGGCGCTCGGGCTTGAGGAAGAAGTTGACGGGCGCCATGAAGAGGTGGATGTGCTTGCTGTACAGGAAGTAGGGGATGAAGAGCAGGATAGTGCCGATGGCGCCCCAGAAGAAGACGTGCTCCATTAGCGTAATCGTCGCTGTCGGCAGGCCATCCCATAGAAAGCTGACCACGCTGGCGAACGGCTGCCACACGTCGGCGCTATCTACCAGATGGAATGATTGGCCCAGGAAACGCGAGCCGACGTGCGTCAGGATGAACGCGCCGACGATGGCCGAATCGCGCCGGATGCCGGCCTTGGCGCGGGGATGGACGAGGGTGCTCTCCAGGAAGCGGAAGTCTTTGGAGCCGAGGACAAAGCGGCGGACGAGCAGCGCGGTCATGCCGATGAGAACGGCCACGCTCAGCACGTCGGCGGCCAGATTGTAGAGGCCGTCCAGCAGCGGCATTATGCCACTTGTCGGGAAGCGGTAGCCCTCGATGAATCCGTTGAGCACATCGCCGAGGTTTACCAGCAGGTAGAAGACAAAGCCCCAGACCACGAAGGCGTGGAACAGGCTCGGCCAGAAGCGGGTCTGCCAGGTCGGCGAGAGGGTGACGAACTTGGTCGCGGCGTCGAGCGCGCGGGGCACAACGTTGCGCACCGAGATTTTGTCGCTGCCGCGCCCGCGCCGGACAATGCGGCGGATGCGGTCGAATGTCTGAAAGGCGAAGTAGGCGGAGACGGCAGCCAACAGGATAAAGATGAGGCGTTCGACGAGGGTGAGCATGCGGACGTACCTCCGGATTCAGGGCGACGACCGGTCGCCGCGATTTGAAAGACAAACGCCCTCGTGGCTGGGGCCGGGGCGAGGGCGTTCAATGCTCATGCAAACGGGCAAAGACTCACGCGCCGGAGATTACCACAGAATCCAAAAGGCCTCGAGCGAAAGCCGTCCGAAGCCTGGTGCCTCGTGAGGTTGGATTTTGATATTTTGCCACGCCGAGCATTCTGCCAACGAAACTCAATTACGAGTGCACACAAACCGACTGTGGCGAGTCTGCCAAAATTGCAACGTCTTGCCTAACAAGGCACTAGGATTTTCGATTGCAATTTGTGATGATAAGCAGAAGCAGTCGTCGTAAGAAAACCACGGGCGTGCTCAAGCCGGAGCCGGAACCTCCGTGGGTGCCGGCGCACCGCGGCGCTTGAGGTGGCTTTGCACTTCCTTGAGCGCCTCTTTGTACAGCCTAAGCAGCTCCTTCTCGTTCTTGCGATACTTACGCAGCGTCTGGAGTGCGCATAGGGCGCAGCCGCGCATGGCGCGGAAGGAGTCGGTCTCGCAATCTAGGCAGCCGTCCAGCCGGATCATCATCAGCGTGAAGGCTAGGCTCTCCGGGTGGCCCTCCTCCAGCTCGGAGACGTGCTCCACCAGCTTACGCCACTCCGGGCCGCAGGCGTCGCGCAGCTGCGGGATCGCTTTGGGGGGGAACAGGATTTCGGTCTGGACGTACATGGCCGCTCCTGGTGTTGGTCGTAGAGTCTGTGGGAGATTATAGGAACCCGCGACTTGTCAGGCAAGTTCGAGCTTGGTCATACGTGCATTGTAATCTCGTCGTGCCACAATGTGTTGAACTCAACGCAAAGGCATGAAGGCGCAAAGCCGCGAGGGACTTGGGCCTGTTGTTTTCTCTGCGCATTCGCGTTTCAATAGGGCGTCTAATCCACTCATCCGCTTCTGGTCCGTTGGCCACTCAGCCTCCACCACACTCCCACCGGATAGCCGAGCATTTTCGCCACATCGCCCGTGATGCGGATGATGGGAATGAGCACCAGCACCAGCAGCCGGTCACGCCAGCCCAGCGTTTTGAGCCTCGGCCAGGCACGGCGCAGCGGCAGGCGCACGTAGGCCAGCCCGGCCACCGCTGCCAACAGCCACAGCCATGGGTTGACGAACAGGGCTGCATAGAACAACAGCGGCGCAACGACGAGATAGGCAAAGTAGCGAACCGCGTGCTGGCGCGGGAACAGGTTGGCCTTGCCGTCGCCGCGCGCATACTGGAAATACTGTAAGGCAAAGGCACGCAGGCTGGGGCGCGGGCGGAAGTGTACCAGCGCCTCCGGCACAAAGTGAAAGGGGCCAAAGCGCCGCCGCACGTTCAGGTCAAAGACCACGTCCTCACAGTAGTCCAACCACTCCGGGTAACCGCCGACCGCTTCCCACACGCTCCGGCGAAAGGCCACACTGCGGCTCGAAGGCAGGTAGGTCTGCGGATTGATCTCGCGCGCCTCCGGCAGCGTCGTCGCGCCCAGCGCAACCTCGAACACCGTCTGCGGGTCGGACCGGAAGAAGCCCGCTACGGCGACAACGGCAGTCTGCGCTCTGTGGTTGGTGGTCACTCCGAACGGCGCCAGCAGGCGCTCCAGCCACTCCGACTCGCAGCGCACGCCGGCATCGGTTACTGCGATGATTTCGCCGCTCGCAGCGCGGATGGCGGCGTTGCGGCCCTGCGAGATGTTCGCCCCCGGTGCCTCGATGAGCTTCAGCCTCAGGCGCGGCGCGAGGTCGCGCGCGCACTCACGCAGCACGGCCGGCGTATCATCCCGCGAGCCGCCGTCGCAGACCACCACCTCGTCCGGCAGGCGCGTCTGCGCGGCCAGCGACTCCAGCACGGCGCGCACCGATTCACCCTCGTTGAGCACGGTCAGGATGACCGAGACGCGCATGATGGGATTATAAGAGATTGAAGACTGAAGACTGAAGGCTAATGGTTTTGACGGTAGGTCTGTTATCATTCGCCGCACTGCAATCCCAATCCAAAGTCAGAAATCAGAAATGCTCGAACTCCTCATCACTTCCCTCTCGCATGCCGGCGAGGGCATCGCCCGACATGAGGGGCGCGTTGTCTTCGTGCCGTTTGCGTTGACCGGCGAGCGCGTGCGCGTGGAGTTGATTGAGGAGAAGAAGACCTTTGCCCGCGCCCGCTTGCTCGAAGTCCTTACCCCCTCGCCCGAACGCGTCACGCCGCGCTGCCCCCATCACTTCTCAATCTCCAATCCCCAATCTCTCACTTCAACTTGCGGCGGCTGCCAGCTACAGCACCTCGCTTACTCCGCGCAGCTGCGCTTCAAGCAAGAGCAGGTCATCGAACAACTGATGCGCATCGGCGGTTGGCCGGAGGCTCAGGCCCGTGCGCTCGTCCGGCCCGTTCTCCCCTCGCCGCAGCCATTCGGCTACCGCAACCAGATGCAGTTTGCGCTCACGCCCGATGGCCGGCCTGGCCTGCATGCCGCTTCGTCCAACGCCATCGTGCCGGTTCGCGAGTGCCACATCGCTGCGCCGGTGCTCATGGAGCTGTTTGAGCGCCTGACGATTGAGCCGGCAACCGAGATCGAGCGGGTCACGCTGCGCGCCGGCGCGGATGATGCGCTCGTCATCTTCGAAGCCGCTGTCGGCGCGCCCGAGTTAGAGGTTGACCTGCCGGTGTCGGTGGCGCTGCTGCGGCCCGACGGCGCCTCGCTGGCGCTGGCCGGGCGCGATTACCTCGTCGAGACGGTGAAGGGCCGCGACTTCCGTATCTCCGCCGGCTCGTTCTTTCAGGTGAACACCGCGCTGAGCGAGCAGCTGGTGGATGAGGTGCTGAACGCGCTTGAGCTGCAGGGCGGCGAGACCGTGCTAGATGTGTACTCTGGCGTTGGCCTGTTCTCCGCCTTCATCGCACCGCTGGCTGCGCGTGTTATCGGAATCGAGTCGTTTGAGCCGGCGGTGGATGACGCCGCCGTCAACCTGGACGAGTTCGAGAACGTGGAGATTTACAACGCGCCGGCTGAGGACGTGCTGCCGGCGCTAACAGAGCGCGTGAATGCTACCGTGCTCGATCCGCCGCGCGCCGGCTGCGCGCCTGCCGTGCTGGACGCGCTCCTCGCCCTTGCGCCGAAGCGAGTTGTCTATGTCTCGTGTGACCCGGCCACGCTGGCGCGCGATGCCAAACGTCTGTCCGCCGGTGGCTATCGTCTCGACTTCGTCCAGCCGCTGGATATGTTTCCACAAACCCATCATGTCGAAAGCGTGGTGCGTCTCTCCTGCTCCTAGGACTTTGTGTGTCCACCGTCCGGCGTCCGAATCGAGTACAATCAGTGTAACTTTAAGTGCGAGAAAACTATGTCTGCAACTCAACCCGGCCCGATCCTCATCGTCGAAGACATCACGGCAGTACGCGAGATGATCGAACTTCAGCTGCGCGCGCGCGGCTACGATACCCTATCTGCCTGTGATGGCCAGGAGGCGCTGGAAGTGATCGCCCGCCAGCGCCCGGCGGCCATTGTCTCCGACATCCTCATGCCGCGCATGGACGGCTTCTCGCTAGCGCATCGCCTACGTTCCAACCCGGAAACGGCCACCATCCCGCTCATCTTACTCTCGGCCACCTACGTCTCGGCGGAGGATGAACGCTTTGCCCTCAACTTGGGCGCCATGCGCTTTCTGCCCAAGCCGGTGGATTTGGAAGAGTTGACCAACGCTCTCAACCAGGCGCTCAGGATGCCTGCGACGCAGGTCTCCAACCTGACCGACCGCGAGTTCTACGTCGGCTACCGGCAGCGGCTCAAAGCCAAGCTTCAGCAGAAGGCACAGCAAATTGCCCGCACCCAGCAACAAATGGCTACCGTGGCGCCGGCTCAACGTGAGATTTACCGCTACACGCTAGCCGAAGCGCAGGCACAGTACGAAGAGATTCAGCGCGAACTGGAAGCGCTCTCCAAAGCTTTGCCTAACATCGAATGAGCCGCTCCGGAAAGCGCCGCTTCGTCTCACGCCGGGCTTTCCTCGCCCTCGGCCTTGTCGCAGCAGCTACGCTCACTGCCCTCCCGCCAGCAACGAAGGCCCGGCTCAAATTCGGCCTACGTGTGGCCGCCGCCCTCCCCACACGCCTCACGCGTCGCGTATTCGCCGATGCCGATGCCCTGGCCGCACAGGCTGAGAGCTTCGATCTGCTTCTGCTGCCCGCCTACGTTGCCGCCGGCTTGATTCGGGCAGGGCAGGTGCAGCGCCTCAGCGGGCCGCCGGGTCGCGCCCACGATCCCGACGGTGCTTTCACCGTGCCGCACAGCCTCCAATTCACGGCGCTGTTTTATCGCGGGGCCGCGCCCGAACACATCAGCCTCGACCATCTCTTTCAGCCGGGCGCGCTCTGGCCGAATTATCCCCGGCTGATGATTGCGCTGGCGCTACTGCGGCGCGGCTATTTGCCGAACGACGAAGAGCCGCCGCACCTGTTGCAGGTGGAGGACGATTTGCGCCACGCGCGACCGGTGCTGGTGACCGACCCACTGCGCGCTCTGCAGGCCGGGCGCGGGCGCGTCGCCCTGGGCCTGCTGGATGTTGGCCGCCTGCCCGGCGCGCGCCTGCCCGAGGAAGGCGTGCTGACCCTTGAATACGACTGGGTCATTCCGCGCTGCTCTTCAGACCCCGCCGCCGCCGAAGCCTTCGTCCGCGCCCAGCCCATCCCCTTCCGCCTGCAACTGCCTGCCCCTGCTCACACCCTCGGCCCGCTCTCTCCCGACGCCCGCCGGCGCTATGCCGCCCTCTGGTCCCGCCTCAATCTTTAGTCTTCAGTCATTCATTCACCATCCGTCATCTGCTATCTGCCATTCGCTATCTGCCATTCGCTATCTGCCATATGCCCGACTTCCTCTCCTTCGCCGAGTCCCTTGCGCGCGAGGCCGGCGCCCTGTTGCGTGAGGGTTACGGCAAAGTGTCCAACGTCGAATACAAGGGCGTGGTTGACCTGGTCACCGAGTATGACCGCCTTTCGGAAGAGCTAATCCTGAGCCGGTTACGCGCCGCGTTCCCAACGCATCGCCTCTACGCCGAGGAGAGCGGCAAGTCCGGTCAGGCCGGCGATTACGAGTGGCTGGTAGACCCGCTGGATGGCACGGTCAACTTCGCTCATGGCGTCCCCATCTTCGCGGTCTCGCTGGCGCTGACCTATCGGCGGCAGCTGGTGATGGGCGTGGTCTACGACCCGAT
>JANWXR010000108.1 GCA_025057205.1 Anaerolineales bacterium
TCGGCCTCGCTGTATCCACCCACCACGAGGCCCAAGACCGACGGGTCCTGTTCGACAACCGAGCGCAGGGCGCGAAGAAAAACGGCGTGGCCCTTCCAGCGCACCATCCGCGCAGCGAGCACGACAACCTTCGCCTCGAGTGGCAGGTTTAGGTCGCGGCGCGCTTCGGCCTGTCCGGTGAGCGGCGGGATCGGCACGCCGTCCGGGATCACGTCGGTCACGCGCAAGGCGGCGCCGTAATGCGAGCGCAAGTGCGCCGAGACGGCGATGATACGCCGTGGGATGCGGCCGAGCATCAGAGCGAGCGCCCGGTACAGCGTGTCGTCGTTGAGGCGCCAGATGACGGGGACGCGCGCCATCGCTCCGGCCAGCGCGCCGATGAGGTGCGTGCGTGCCGTGAAGGTCTGGATGATTGCGACGCGCCTCTGTCGCGCCGCGCGCGCCACCTGCCACGCGGATGAAATCAACGATAGGGCAGCGAGCGGATTGCGCTTGAGCCGCGTGAGGGGCAGGGCGATTTCCGGGTAAGTTGCGCTGAACCGGCCGCGCATCGGGCTGTGCGTGTCGGTCACGACGACCGGCGCGACCTGCGCCGGGTCCAGCGCGCCGAGCAATTCGCCGATCATGCGCTCCACCCCGCCGACGATGGGGGCGTGGTCTAGGAGGAGGACGCGCACGGGATGAGAGGTCTGGCTCATGAGGCGAGATCGCGGTGAACGAGCCGGTACACGTCCAGCGTCCGACGGGCCGTTTGCTCCCACGTGAATTCGCGGCTGCGGGCGAGGCCCTTGCGAATCAACTCGTCTCGCAATGCCCTATCTGATAAGACAGCGCGGATGGCAGCCGCCAGCGCCGAAGCGTCGTGGGGGTCAACCAACAGTGCGGCGTCGCCTGCGACTTCCGGCAGGGAACTTGTGTTGGCGCACACCACCGGTGTGCCGGAGGCCATCGCTTCCAGCACGGGCATCCCGAAGCCTTCATAGAATGAGGGGAACACGAAAACGTCGGCGGCCTGATACCAGGCGGTGAGCGCGCTTCCAGTGAGAGGGCCGGTCTGGATGACGCAGGTCTGCAAGCCCAGCGTGCGCAGCAGATGGCGCTGGGAAGGTGTGAATTTCCCACCCACCTGCGCAAAGATTGGCTGCAGGTCAAGCAGAGCGGGAAGCGCTTTCAGGATGAATTCGACATTCTTGCGCGGGAGGCAGGAGCCAACGTGCAGGATCAACGGCTGTCCCTTCG
The DNA here is from genome assembly GCA_025057205.1 of Anaerolineales bacterium. Classification (GTDB taxonomy): domain Bacteria; phylum Chloroflexota; class Anaerolineae; order Anaerolineales; family UBA6663; genus JANWXR01. The sequence continues at coordinate 1,240 of JANWXR010000108.1, forward strand.
GCGCATAGCGTTCCCGCAGAGCCTGTAGGTGTGCGCTATCCACCCGCTCGTGGAAGTTCCGGCCAAGGCCATACCAGATCGGCGTAATGCAATCGGGCGGATACTGGCTGTGGCTGAGCACTTCTTGCCGGGTGAAGTGAGAAATAGCGATGATGCGCGCGGCCCGGAGCATCGCTTGATAGGAGGATTGCCAGAAGAGGTGGCTCAAACCGAGGCCGGGCGGGTCGAAGGTCATGGGCGCGATGTCGTGGCAGGTGACGATGGTGCGGCGCGGATCCAGCGCGTACAGCAGATGGGCGTATGAATGGTCGGCGATGTGATAGACGTCGCTGCGTTGGGTGCGCGCTGCGAGCGGATAGACAAGGTAACGCCAGGCGTGGTTTGCCAGCGCGCCGACCCGGCCGCGCATGCGCGGAAAGGGGCGCGGCAACACGTATTCGCGGACATCGCAGCCCAGGCTGCGGAGCGCGGCAGCGAGTTCATCGGCATAGCGCTCCATGCTTGGCCAGCCTTCGCTTGGCAGATCGCGGAACAGGGTAACCTTCATGCTGCCGAAATCTGCTCAAGGAATTCGGCGGTGGCGGCAGCGATGCGGTCGTGGGTGTAGTGTGCCAACACGCGCTCGCGCCCGGCCCGGCCCAGGCGCAGCCGTAGCGCCGGGTCATCGCGCAGCCTCTCGATTGCGGCGCCCAGGGCGCGCGCATCACCTTCTGGAAAGATCAGCCCGGCCTCCGCAATCACTTCGGGGATGGCGCCCGAGTTCGATCCGATGACGGGCACGCCGCACGCCATCGCCTCGATCAGCACATGCCCAAATTGCTCTTTCCATTTCGGCGTTGAGCGGGACGGCAGAACGAGACAGTCCATTTGCCGGAGATAGTGTGGCACCGCTTCATGCGAGACAGGGGCGATGTGCTCGACGCGTCCGGCCATTTCGTGACGCGCTGCCCAGGTGCGTATCTCGGAGGCGAGCGGCCCGCCGCCGACCAGCATCAGGCGTACCCCCCGCAATTCCCGAGCCGCCGCCAGCAAGGTCCGAACGCCTTTCTCTTCCGCCATCCGCCCGATGAAACCCACGCAAAAGTCTGCGCGCCCCTCCGCGGGCTGAGCAGCAGGCCGAAAGAGGCCTGCGTCTACTCCCAGTTGCGGGATGACTTGCATTGGGCCGCTAAAGCCTTTACGACGCACCACCCCCTCTGCTTCGCGGTTGCCCGCAATGATGCCGTCGCATCGTCTCAGGTTGAAGGCTTCCACGCCCGGCAGGCCTGCGCTCCGGGGAATGTTTTCCCATGTGAAGCAGGTCAGCTTATATCTGCGTCGAGGTTTCAGCAAGGCCAGCTCCGCCAGCGCCAAGCTGGGCGGCTCCTCTTCGACGTGCACGACATCGGGCCGAGTCTGTTGAATGAGACGGTCAAGCGCCCTGAGCGAGTAGACGTGGTACATCAGGCGCCCGTTGAGATGGACAGGCAAGCGGTGCCACTGATAAGCACTTGAGAGGGGTCGGTCGGCGACGACGGTGAACAGCGCATCACGCCACATGTGCGGCGTGATCACGGTGAGCGACACGCGCCGCGCCAGCGCTTCGAGTTTGGCATGATTGATGGGGGCGCTATACGTGTGCGAGATGAGCAGCAATCGAAGAGCTGTCACGTGTCGGCCTGGCGGGGCGGCGTGAATTATAGCATCGCGCCAATCAGCCGCTTGCCTTCAGCACCTCCAACACGAAATACAGGTCGCGCGCTGGAAAGATAAAGGCGAGATACAACTCGTAAAAATCCGGGAAGCGGTTCGCAAACCACTGAATGCCCGTCAGCCGAAAGGGGCGTGCGAAGCGTAGATGAGCGCGCACTACTTTGAAGAGCGGCTTTACGTAGAAATCCGGGACGGCATATTGGGTCTCCAGCGCCCTCGTGATCCAGTTGAGATGTAGTGTGCGCCGTGCGGTGAAGTAATCGAAGGAGCGCAGGCCAAGGTGGCGGACGTGAGTCGGATCGGTGTAGGAGAAGCGATTGGTGAAGTGTGGCGTTACGATCTCAACGAGCGCGTCCGCGCGGCTGACGCGGTGTACTTCCTCCATAAATCGGACAAGGTCAGCAATATGCTCGACGATGTGGTTGCAGATGATGCGGTCGAACGCATCGCTCTCCAGTGGCCAGGGATAGTGGTTGAGATCGTGAATGATGTCCGCCTGGGTGGCGGGGTTGCTGTCTATGCCAATCGCACCTGGCGTCTTGGCGTTGCCGCACCCAATGTCCAAAATCTTCATCGCTCAGCGGTTAATCAGCAGGCGGCGAAGGTAGCGTAGGCGGTCAAACATCGTCCGATGTTGCAGGAGCATGAGGATGGCCAGAAACAGGGCCGCTACGAACCCACCCTTGACTAGGACGCGGACCAGCAGGGGCAGGACGTTCAAATCCACCAGCCGCGTCATAGAAAAGTAGAGCACCAGGCTGCCGAGGGCGGCGGCGAGGGGCGGCCCGAAAATCCATCGCATATCGAGCGTGAGCACTTGATTCACGTAATAGTATGCCAGAGCGATCCCTATGACGAAGGTGATCCCGACGGCAATGGCCGTGCCGGTCGCGCCCCAAACCAGCGTGAGCGGAGTGGCGACGAGGATGAGGGCTGCTGCCTGGGCCGCCAGAATCGTCGTGACGCGGCGCGGCCGGCCGAGGGCGGTGAGCAACGCGCCCGTGTCATCGAGCAGCGGGCGCAGCACAGAGTAACCGATGAGGAAGCGCAACAGCGGTGCAGCGGGCAGCCAGACGTCGCCGTACAGCAGGCGGAGAAAATCGGGCGCGGAGGCGAAGATCGCCAGCGCGAGCGGCGTGGCGGCTGTGAGGATCAACCACAGGCTCATCTCAAAAGCCTTGCTCAGGCGCGGTGTGTCGGTCTGGAGTTGGGCGTAGGTGGGCAGGGAGGCGCGCGCAATCACATGGGTCACCAGCCCCGTCGGCCACTGAGCGACTTTGTACGCCTGAGCGTAGTAGCCCAGCGCCGCCGTCCCTGCGAAGGCGCCCACGAGGAAGTTGTCAAACTGGAACAGGATGAAGGCGGCGAAGGAGCCGAGGGTCATCGTCAGCCCGAAGCGCAGCATCCAGCGCGTCAGCGCGCTATCCATCCGCAATGGAAAAGGCACGGGCCGGCCCAGATGCAGGTACGCCCACCAGAAGCCGATTGTCCCACACAGGGCGTTCACGGCGACCTGCCCGACCAGTGCCCAGTAGGTGAAGCCGGCCAACGCCAGCCCGACGGCGGCCAGGTACGAGAAGAACAGCGCGCTCGTCACCACCAGAGTCGAGCGTGCAAAGACCAGTTCCTTCTCAAGCGCCGCACGCGCCGTCGCGCCGACGGCCTCGATCAGCATGCTTCCGGCCAGCGCCAGCACGATTGGCCCGAGCGGGGCCGCCTCGCCGGACATGACCGAGAAGCCGGTGAGCACGGAGGCGGGAACAGGCAACAGGCGCAGGGCGGCCTGAACGGCCTCGCCGAGATAAGGCGCAAACGGCATGACCAGGCCCGCGATTAACAACGTCATCAGTGCTGCGCCGGCTTGCAGGCCCCAGTGGGCGGCGAGGAGTTCGGGGGTGGTGGGCTGGCGGTGGACGAAGGCGTAGTCAAGCCCCAGTTTGCCCCGCACATCGAGGAGGCCGAAGAAGAACATCGCCAGCGCAAAGAGGCCAAAGTGAGCGGGCGCGAGCAGCCGGGCCATGACGATGCCGTAGACAATGCCCAGCGCCATGTTGGTGTAGGAGCTGGCGAGGATAATAGCCGTGCCGCGCACGGCACGCTGGGCGATCATGTGCAGATCGGTTTGGCAACGATGAGTATGCTGCCCGCCAGCAGTGAAGGGTACCAATGGGCCAAAAATTCAAATGGCTGCGACCAACGCTCTAGCCGCTCCCACCCTACAAATCGTGAAGCCAGCCTGCTTATGACGGGAAGTGTGCTGAACAGACCAAGGCCCTCGCCGTGAAGTTCGACAGGCTGCATGTCGTGCTCAGCAAGGAATGCTTTCAAGGAACGCACCGTGAAAAACCGGATATGAGGATCGGCCCACGGACGACGAGACGAGGTCTCAGGAGTCCCACCCGGCGCAAACCCTCCCAAGACCGCCCGAATGCGATGAGAGAAATGGGCAATGTTGGGCACGCTGATAATGATGTGGCCAGCAGGTTTCAGAACCCGGCGCATTTCGGCCAGTACGAAAGACGGCTCAAAGAGATGCTCCATGACTTCGATGCACAAAACGACATCAAAGCTATGGTCGGCATAGGGAAAAGCAGTCAGCAAATCATGTTGCCGCGCAATGATGCCGTTTTGTTGAGCAACCTGAACGGCCATCTCGGAAATTTCCAACCCATGATATTCGCGAGCAATGCCCGCCAAAAGGCGGCCGTAATGCGCGCCGTCGCCACAGCCGACGTCGAGGGCCACGGATGTTGGGGTGATGTATCTCATAAAGACCTGGCGCTTGCGCGGTGAAAGTGATGGGTGGGGCGTCCAGGCACCTCGTTCGCTCCAGTAACGTTGATAGAAGTCAGCGGTTGAAGATCGCGGCATAGAGTCCTGTCGAATGCCTTCCGGAGTCTTGTCGAGTTGTACAGCCGGGGTCGAAGCCAGCGCCCCTCCGCTCCTGCTTACGGTGTTTTGCAGGCGATTGCATAATAGGCCTCGGTGAGGCTCTTCTGATACCGATCCCAGCTATACTCCTCCGCTCGCAGGCGCGCCGCGCGCGCCATCGCCTCGCGCAGCGATGGCGATCCCCGTAGCTGCTCCATGCGTTCGCAAAGCGCCTCGATATCCCCGGCGGGCACAATATAGCCTTCCTGGCCGTCTCGGACAACGGAGCCGGCATTTGGAGTTGTGATTACCGGCAGGCCGCCGGCAAGCGCCTCGTAGGTCACCAGGGCGCTGCCTTCTTCGATGCTGGGAAAGACGAATACATCGCACTGCTGAAAAATGGCCGGCAACGCTGACGAGTGCCCCAGGAACCTGACCCCGTCCACTTCAGCCCAACGGTGACGAATGGCGGCGAAATCCCCCATCATCCTGCCGGCCAGCCACAGCTCCGAGCCGGGCAGCTTCAGGCGCTTCCAGGCCTCCAGCAGATAAGGCACCCCTTTGCGGATGGAGACCTGACCGGCGAAGAGGAAGCGAACAGGCCGGCCGGTTTTTCGGGACGAAGAAAATCGCGCCGGGTCAACGCCGAACGGTATTTCAATGAGTTTGTGCAACGGAAGCCCCTGGGCGCTCATGCTCTCTCTCACAAACGCGCTTGGGATGGTGATGTAATCAGCCAAAGCCAGCTCATGAAGCATGCGCCCATAATTCCAGCGGGGCATGTGCCACGGGAGGCCCCAGCGTTGATATTCAAGCTCCAGCAGCGTTCG
>JANWXR010000109.1 GCA_025057205.1 Anaerolineales bacterium
AATACGGATGGGCACGAATGAGGGTGAACACGAATGAACACGAATGATGACGAATTGACACGAATGGGTGTGGGTGAGCACAAATGAGCACGAAGGGGTATGTCTGCGAAAATCTGCGTAATCTGCGGATGACTCGTCTTGGCGGTTCAGGTGAGCTTTTTTTTCAGTAGATCCTGCGGATAAATCAGAAAGGCCGAGCGGTGACGTTTTCGCAAAATTCGCGCAATTCGATGCCGGCTCATAAACCGACAGATAAAGATAAAGAGAACGGGTTCAGATGAACTCGATGGTCTCGGTGGTCGCCCGGCTCAGGTCGGCGTAGTAGCCGCGCCGGTGTTCGGGCAGCATGGCGGCCAGCACGTACATGGCCTCGTCCGTCATCAGGCGCAGGCGCTCGCGCGGCAGGTGGCCCGTCACCGGCTTGTAGCGAAAGGGCCGGCCAATGCGGAACCAGGCACCGGGCCGGTGTGCGTTCCACGGCCCAAGCAGAGTCGGATAGCCGTGTGTATCGGCTACAGCCACCGGGAAGATGGGCGCGCCACTCTTGTAGCCGAGATAAGCGATGCCCTCCTTGCCCTGACCCAGGCTCGGCTGGCGATGCGCCTCCGGCGCGATGAGCAGCAGCTCGCCGGCGGCCAGCACCGCCAACGCCCGCTCCACCGCGCGCCGGTCTAGCTCCGCGCGCCGCACCGGGATCACGCCCCACAGCCGCGCAAAAATTCCCCACACCGGATAGTTGTAGACCTCGGCCTTGGCCAGTGGCGTGAGGTTGCGCGGCAGATTGCCCAACACCAGCACCGGGTCGAGGAAGGCGAGGTGGTTGATCATCAGGATGCCCGGCCCGCTGGCAGGAAGATGTTCCAGACCGCTGATGCGCGCACGATCCACGCGGGCCAGGAAGCGCCAGCCGATGTGGGTGATGAGCCAGCGCAGCACGCGCCGAGCCGGCTCGTGTGCGGCGTGGTCGTATCGGTTCTGAATGTGCGCCTGCTGGTTGGAGAGCGTCTTCGCTTCGGTGGTCACGCCGTTATTTTACCGCCTGGCGTCGCAAACGGACGGCGCGGGCTGCCGGAAGTGCCACCGGGCGAAGCGCGCTAGAATAGTGCCGGGGCAGACCCGGGCGCTGTCATTATGGCTGCGCCGTTCACATCGCAAACCGGAGGTTCTATGCGTTCACGACTTCTCTTGGGGCTTTCCCTCGGCCTGGCGGCGCTCGCTCTCGTCGCCTGGCAGTTGCAGACCTATCCGATTTACCTGCCGCTGATAATCAAGCAGCCCACGCCCACCCCGACGATTACACCTACGCCGACGATTACGCCGACGCCGCTGCCCTGCCAGGGCGGGCCAAGAGCGGCGACCCAGTTCTCCAGCTCGCGGGGCGTACAGGGCAACTACTTCCGCTGGTCGAGCGGGCAGAGCAACTGCGTCCAGCGCGGCGAGGAAGTGCGCTTCGATTTCAAGGTCACCAACACCAATCCCAACGCCGTGCGAGTGGGTGGATTGGGGGCCATCTGGTGTGTGGATAAGCCGGGCGGCCAATGCACGCAGGCTTCGTGGGGCGACTTCGATTTTCCCGGCACATCCGCCGGCGGGGATAACAACGTGATTGAGTGGGACGATGGCCTGCGCATCCCGACCAGCGGCGTCTATCAGGTGCGGTTGGGGATCTGCTGGCTTGGCAGCCGGACGGACTGCGAGAACAACCCCGGCCAGTGGGAGTATCTGAGCAACGCCATCGTGCTCGTGGTTCGCTAAGTGCGCGGGGCATCGAAAGCAAGCGACGCACCTGACCGGGTGCGTCGCTTGTCTTTTTCTAGAGCGCGGTCGCCGTTGCCAGCCGCTCGGCGTATTGGCGCCGGTAGTATTCCTTGAACTCGCCGCTCTTGATGGGCCGCCACCACCATTCGTTCTTCACGAACCAATCCACCGTTTCGGCCACAGCGTCCTCAAAGGTGTGGGTGGGTGCCCAGCCCAGGGCGCGGATCTTAGCGCAATCCAGCGCGTAGCGCCGGTCGTGGCCAGGCCGGTCGGTCACGCGCCGGATGAGGGACTCCGGCTTGCCGAGCAGCTTGAGGATCAGCCGGGTCACGTCAATGTTGTGGCGTTCGTTGCCGCCGCCGAGGTTATAGACTTCGCCGGAACCGCCCTGATGCAGCACCAAGTCAATGCCAGCAGCATGGTCCTTCACGTACAGCCAGTCGCGCACTTGCATCCCATCGCCATAGAGCGGCAGCGGTTCGTTGTCAATGGCGTTGGTAATGAAGAGCGGCATGAGTTTTTCAGGATAGTGATACGGGCCGAAGGTGTTGCTGCCGCGCGTCACCACCGTGTTCAGGCCGTAGGTCTCGTGATAGGCGCGCACCATCAGCTCGCCGCCCGCCTTACTGGCCGAGTACGGGCTGTTCGGCTGCAGCGGGTCGCCTTCTTTGAAGTAGCCCACGGGGATCGAGCCATAGACTTCGTCGGTGGAGACCTGATGGAAGCGTTCCAAGCCGAACTGCCGCGCGACTTCGAGCAGGACGTACACGCCGGTGAAGTTGGTGCGGTGCGCGCTGTCCGGGTCGAGGATGGAGCGGTCCACGTGCGTCTCGGCGGCGAAGTTGACGATGGTGTCAATCCGGTGCTCGCGCACGGCCTGCTCCACGGCGGCGCGGTCGGCAATGTCGCCGCGCACGAAGGTCAGGCGCGGGTCCTTTAGCACATCCTGTAGGTTCTCCAGCCGGCCCGCGTAGGTCAGTTTATCGAAGACGATGAGGCGGTAGTCCGGGTATTTCGCCAGCATGTGACGGACGAAGTTCGAGCCGATGAAGCCGGCGCCGCCGGTGATGAGAAGATTTTTCATTGCGTTGCCCATGAGACGACCACGCTTGGCGGTCAGACTAAGTCTATCTGCGAGTAATCGCCCAGATTCAGGTTGATGGATTTCGGTTTGCGGTCGGACTGGGTGATGTAGGCGTTGCGCCCGATGAGCGAGTCCTGGATACGGGTGCCGACATTGATGATGCGACAGTGCTCCAGCACGATGGTGTGCTCGATCTCGCTGTTCTCTACGATGACGTTGTGATAGATGCTGGTGAACGGCCCGATGTACGAGTTCACAATCTGCGTGTTCTCACCGATGATGGTCGGGCCGCGTACCGTGCTGTTGATGATTTGCGCGCCCTTCTCCACCGTTACGCGCGGATCGATCTTCGAGGCTTCGTCTATCGTTCCTTCCACGCGCGGCACAAGTTCCTCAAGCACGTGGTCGTTGGCCGAGAGCATGTCGGCCATCTTGCCGGTGTCAATCCACCAGCCCTCGTGCACGTAGGGATGCACCGCGTAGCCATGCTCCACCAGCCATTGAATAGCGTCGGTGATTTCCAGCTCGCCTCGGAAGGAGGGCCGGATGGCGTGCACGGCCTCACGGATGTGATGGTCGAACATATAAATGCCAACCAGCGCTAGGTCGGAGGGCGGGTTCTTGGGCTTCTCCACCAGCCGCTTGATCGAGCCATCGCCGTTCAGCTCGGCCACGCCGAACTGCTGCGGGTTGGGCACGCGCTTGAGCACGATCTGGCTGTTCCAGTTGCTGTTGGCGAACTGTTGGATGAGCGGGCTGATTCCGCCCTGAATGACATTATCACCCAGGAACATCACAAAGCGCTCGTCGCCGAGGAAGTGCAGCGACTCCTTCACCGCATGCGCCAGCCCGGCTGGCGCGCTCTGCTCGATGTACGTGATCTTCACGCCCCAGCGCGACCCGTCGCCCACTGCTTCGCGAATCTCCGCCCCCGTGTCGCCGATGACGATGCCAATGTCGGTGATGCCCGCGTCACGGATGGCACGAATGACGCGAAAGAGCACCGGCTCGTTGGCGACGGGGATCAACTGTTTGGCGCGCCGGTATGTGAGAGGCAACAGGCGCGTGCCCTTACCCCCGGAAAGGATAAGACCCTTCATAGTCGCTCGTGTAACTCCCGTGACGGAAGCGCGTCCCGGTAGCCGGAAAGGACGTCCCGTCAGTTGTACCCGTCATGTTGTATGTGAAAAGTGCCAGCCTGGGAATAGGCTCTCCTGGCTAGCCACTTAGAAGTCAATAACGTCCAAGCCCATCTTCAGGCGCAGCGTTGATAAGCACTGCCCCTGCGACGCGCACCCGGATTTTTTCCAAAATTTCCTTGGCGCGCTGCGCATGATCGCGCCGCGTCTGGCCTGCGCTCACCACCAGCAGCACGCCATCCAGGTTGGCGGCCAGTAGCGCTGCATCCGAGACGGCGAGGAGTGGCGGGGCGTCAAAGAGAACGAAGTCAGCTTGAGCCTTGAGATTGGAGATGAGCGCTTCGAGTCGGCGCGAGGTGAGCAAATCGGAAGGGATAGCGGCGGGTGAACCGGCGGGCAGGAGCTGCAGGCCGTCCACGCCGGTAGCGGCCAGGGCGAGGGGCGCGGCATCGTTGCCCGCCGTAATCCAATCGGTGAAGCCAGGCGCAGCGGGCAGGCCGAACAGCTCATGCAACTGAGGCCGGCGCAGGTCGCAATCCACCAGAATCGTTTTGCGCCCGCCCTGCGCCATCACCACGGCCAGGTTCGCCAGTGTCGCCGTCTTGCCTTCCTCCGTCGTTGGCGAGGTGACCAACAACGTTTGCAGTGGCTGCTCCAGCCCGGCAAAGATGAGGTTGGTGCGCAGGGTGCGGAAGGCTTCCGCCACCGCCGAGCGCGGGTCTTTGAGGGTGATGAGGGTTTCTTTCATGCGACGATTGAAGACTGGAGATTGGAGACTGAAGATTGAAGATTGATGACCGGTCACAGTCTTCAGTCATCAGTCTTTAGTCATCAGTCCTCAGTCATGCCTTCCTCCTGCCGCCTTCCAGCACGGGCACGGCGCCCAGCACCGAGAGGCCGAGGGCGCGCTCGATGTCCTGCCGCGAGCGGAGGGTGTTGGCTGCGAGATATTCCAGCACGAACACGATGACGCCGCCTAGCAGCGCGCCGAGGATGCCGCCAGCCAGCGTGTTGACGGTGGTCTGCGGGCGATAGCGCGAGATGACCGGCTCGTCGAGGATCAGGGCATCCACCTGGTCTTCGCGCCGCAGGCGGCTGTTGTCCGTAATGCGCCACTCGACGAACAGCTCAGCCCAGCGCTTGGCCGCCGCGCTGGCGGTGCGCATGTTCTGGCTGCGCACGTCCACCTGAATAATGAAGTTCTCGTCTTCCGAGGTGATGGTGCGGTCGAGGTTTTCGGGGATCAGGTCTAGCTTGAGGCTGTCAATCACGCGCTGCGCGTTCTGGCGCGTGTCCATCCATTGGACGTAGGAGCGCAGCAGGTTCTTGGCGCTGGTGGTCAAGCCGAAGTCTGGGCGCGTGGGCTGGACAAGGATGCGCACCGTCGCCTCCCAGACCTCGGTCTGCAAGCGGCTGAAGACGAACGCGCTGGTCGCTGTCAGCGCCGCCGCCAGCACGATAATCCAGCCGCGCCGCCACACAAGGTCGAACAGTTGCCAGATCGTCATCGGTCGAACTCTGCGATTCTAACAGGTTGCACTTTCTACTCTCTACTCTCTACTTTACCACGCGGTATCTCTGCGATCACACGGACGCCCATCTTCTCCAGCTCGCTCTTCTCGCGTACGAACGGGTCGAAGTAGTGGGCGGCGAGGGCGAGCGCAACGCCGAAGGCCAGCGCAAGCGCCAACCGCAGCGGGAGGTCGAGCAGGGCGCGCACGCCCGGCGGCTGCGGGCCAACGCCGGGGTTATCCAGCAGCGTGACCACGGTGGCCTGCCCCCCTAATTGCGGGAACACCGCCGCGTTTTGCTCGCGCAGCACGGTCGTCACGGCGTCGGCAATCGCCAGGAGTTTTTCCGGGTCGCTGCCGCTGAGGTACACAAGCAGGAGGCTGCGCTGATTGTCCGAGGCCGTAATTGCACCGGCCACGCCGGCGGGTGAGATGGCCAGGCCGCGTGCCTGCAACACGGCGCTGACCCGCTCGGCGAAGTCGCCTGTGCGCACCCAGTCCTTAAGCGCGCCGACGATGTACTCCGACGCCAACCAGCGATAGTACGGGCCATAGTAGCCTGGCTGGGGCGTGGCGTCCGGCTGGCCCGCAGTGTAGCGCAGCGTTAGCCCGTAAGACGTAGCCGGCGCACGATAGGTGACGGCGCTGTACACGCCCACCACCAGCACGGGCAGCGCGATGAGCCACCACCACCTCCGCGCCACTTTCCAGAGCTGCTTCGATTCCATCGTTGGCATTAGACTTTATCCGAAATAAGGATAGGAGTTACGCAATTGTACCCGTGCTGCCACATGTGCGGCGGTCATGCCCACTGGAAGTCCGCCAGATATGGCAGCAACCCTCGCCAACCGCGTAAGTCCTAAAGGATTTGTCATACTTGTCACTATGGGTCTTGCGCTTGCCACTGTAGTGCCAGGCCTGTTTTTCGGCCTCTGGCGGCGTCGTTCCGTGCCGTCAATAATGGAGTCCACCGCATCCGGCCGGTCCTGTTCCCTGACTTTGAACTTCTTGGGGTCGCGCTCGGGCGTCGCACCCAGGTCGTCCAAGGCTTGTTTCAGAATAGGCAACAGTCGGTGGATCCATTCGTTGGCTCGGCTTTGGGTCATCCCAAA
>JANWXR010000010.1:0-23426 GCA_025057205.1 Anaerolineales bacterium
GGGTCGTGAACATCGCCGAGCGAGTCATCTTCCTGACGAGCGGAGAGATGAAAGAGTTGAGCGCCGGGCCGTGGGTGCCCTTCGGCAACGAAGTCGAGAAGCCCTGACCAATGAGAGTCACTTGAAAGGTTGCCGTTCCACGGCCACTGCGACGAAGATTACACGAACTTAACGAAACCTTGATGCAGGGTTAAGACCTTTGCGCTAGTCTAAGTTGAAGCAACCTTAGGCCGGAGCCGCCATGTACCTCACTACCCCCGAGTCCAGCGACGAGGTCTGGACACAGCTTCAACAGCCGCTATGCCTCGCTGGCGAGGAACCGCGCCTGCGGCTTTTGCTAGCCGCACGCGACCTGAACTGGAAAATCGAAGAGCCGGTGTATCTGCGCCCACGCTGGGGCAGCTCGGGCGCGCGCGTCTATCACTTCATCCTCCATCGCCCCTGCGATGCGCCCCGCCTGATCACCGTGCCGGAGAGCCCGGCCGTCGAAGCTTTCATTCGCGCCGAGGGTCTGAAGGTCGTTGTTCAAGACTCATGATTCTGAGTCAGCAACTCGCGAAGCTGAGGGTGATCCGCATACACGCCGCGGTACTCCGGCGGCAATAGCGCGGCAATGCGACACATGATTTGAGTTGTGTATGCTTCGAGCAGGTCGCCCGAAGCGCGACCGTGGGGGGGCAGGTGAAAAGGCTTACCGACCACAAGGCGCACCGGAGTCCGGCGCAAACGGCGCAGGTTCTCCGCCAAACGCTCACTCCCCGAAATCCCAATCGGCACAATCGGAACACCCGTCCGGTCGGCCAGATAGGCCGCGCCTGTCTTACCGCGTTGCAGCGCGCGCGTCCGGCTGCGCGTGCCTTCAGGTGCCATGCCTAGCGGTCGCCCCGCCCTCAACACCGCCAGCGCCGCCTTGATTGCGCCCAGGTCGGCCTCGCCGCGCGCCACCCAGATTACGCCCGCCGCCTCCAGCAGTTGCCGGATGCCGAGAACCTTCTTCCACTTATCTGCGGCAAACACCACCATCTGTCGCGATACATTCATGAAAATCAACGGTGGATCGGCGATGCCGAGATGGTTGACGACGACGAGAAACGGCCCGCTCACCGGGATGTTCTCTAAGCCATGCACTTCCTGCCGGAGCAAAAGCCAGCCGAGGAAGCGAAAGATGGCGCGCAGAAACCAGTACACGGCCGGCGAAGCATTGGGTGGCGACTGACTCATGGTTGACCTTCGGCAAGAACCTCGGCGCGGACGACCTTTGCACCCGCTGAGGACGCTGTCAGCGTGAACGCGCGCACCTCTCCCGGCGCCAGCGGCTCGGCCCAGTCCAGTTGCCGCATACCGGCGATTGTCCCATCTTCCGCCCAAAGCACCAGCGCCAACCGGACGCGCCCGGCAACGGCTCCGCTCTCGTTTTGAACTTGCCCCCGCGCCGTCCAGCTCAGGGCACCCGACAAGAGCGCCTCCGTGTGAACGGTGAGCGGCACAAGCCGACCCGTCACATCGGCCAATGGGTAGGCGCTCAGCGGCGTAACGCCGATGGCGGCATAGCGAGCAAGCAGCGGCGCAAAGCGCGCCATCAGCGGGACTGTGCCATGCGGTAAGAGCACATCCAGCGCCGGCTCGGCCACAGCTTCGGCCAGCGGCAGGCCGTCTACGTCGGCCAGCGTGACCCGCGCCGACACAGCCTCCAGCGCCAGCTCACCGGGGTTACGCACCGCCACAAAGCAAATCAGGGCGCCGGTCGCCTGTGAGTAACAGGCCGGCTCACCAACAATCAGCGGCATCGGCGTCGGCACATGCGCCGCCTGCATGACCGCGCTATCTTCCAAGGGTGGGATAATGAGCGTCGTGCCGATGCTGAGGAACTGCGCCGAAACGGTCGGGTTGGCTTGTTGCAGGGCCTCCAAAGAGACGCCATACTTCACGGCAATGCCAATCAAAGTCTCACCGCGCTGGACGACGTGAGTCACCGGCGTAGGCGAGGGGGTGGGCGAGGCGATGATGACGGGCGTGGCCGGTGGCGTACGAAGCGCCGGCGAAGGAGAAGCTACCGGCATAGGTCGGAGCATGGGCGTAGGGGACGGCACAGCCAGTGCAGAAACGCAGGCCGCGAGGCACAGGCTTAAGGTCCATATCCACAGCTGCCACATCATCGCCGCGATTATACCCGGCAGCTCTCAGGCCGAAGGCCGATCGAAGACATTGGCCTTCGGTTAACAATACATAGCCTACGAGATTCTTTGCGCGCCGCCAGCCCGCATGATACACTCTGCCCGATGTCGGTGGAGATGTTCAACGAGGCAGTTCGAGCGGCGAAGAGCGGCCAGCGTCGCCGCGCCCGCGACCTGCTAACACGCCTGATTAAGACCGACCCGGAGAAGGTAGACTATTGGGTCTGGCTTAGCACCGTCGTCGACTCCGAGAAGGAGCAGCTCTTCTGTCTGCAAAAGGCCATCAAGCTCGACCCGAACTCCGTAGCCGCGCGGCGCGGGCTGGTAATGCTCGGAGCGCTCTCGCCAGAAGAGGCGGCCCTGCCGCGCACGCTGACCTTCGATGACGTGAGGCCATCACCGCCTGTGAGCCGCGCTGCGCAGGTCGCCGGCGGTTTTTGGGCCGACCCGCGCAACCGGGTGCGTGCGCTCCTCGCCGTGGCGCTGCTAGCGCTGACACTGGTGAGCGGCATGCTGGCCTTTCGCTTCGTAGCGCCGCAAGCTTGGAACGCAATCTTCAACCCGCCGCGCATCGTCGTCATCACTCCGCCCACTGCAACCGCTACCCTCACGCTCACACCGACTGTGACGCCGACCGAAACGCCCCGGATCGAGACCTGCGGCCTACCCATGCAGGTCAACCCGGCGATATCGCTTTCTACGTACCTATGCGTGCCCGAACCGACGCCGCGCCCCTTCGTGCCAACCGAGGCCGTAATGCCGATTCAGGAAGCCTACCGTCTCGTCCGCGACGCCTACTTTCGTGGCCAGTGGGATGCGGTGCGACGCCTGAGCGACCAAGCCAAGAACGCTGCGCCCGACAGCCCCTATCCCTATTTCTATCTGGCCGAAGCCCTGCGCAACCAGGGCGGCGCTGCCAACCTGCGCACCGCAGTCAACGAGTACGCTCAGGCTCTGGCTCGCAATTCAAGTTTCGCGCCCGCTCTGTATGGTCGCGCGCTAGCGCAGCTCGCACAAGCCAACGGCAACGAAGCCTTACGTGACCTTGACCGGACGTTGCAGGCCGATCCGGCCTTTGTCCCCGCGTTGGTGCTACGCGCCGAAATCTTCAGCGTCAACGCCAACTTCCCACGCGCGCTGCAGGATTTGCAACAAGCGCAGGCATTAGCGGCTGATGACGCGAACGTGCTGGCACGACTGGCACTAGCTTACGCCGATAACGGCCAGCCACAAGAGGCGCTCGCACAGGCCGAGCAGGCTCTGGCACTCGACCCCACGCACGTCATCGGCTATTACGCCCGCGGACGCGCGCTGCTGGAGACCGGCGTGCCAGAGGCCGCCGCCCGCGACCTGGCCATCGCTTCCGCCTACCTCACAGATGCCGCCGGCCTCCGTCGCTGGTTCCCGGCCGCTGCCGCGCTCAACTTCGGCGACGCCTACATCGCTCAGACGCTAACAGCTTATGGCCGCGCGCTGGCCGCGACCGGCCAGGATGAGACAGCGTTGGCAGTGCTGAACGACGCGCTCTCCCGCTTTGCTGCGCTGCCGGCGGCACGGGTGACGCGCGGTCAACTGTTGCTCAAGGTCGGGCGTTACGAAGACGCCCGTGCCGACTTCAACGCCGTCATCGCTGCCCTGCAGCGCGACACCGATGACCCATGGCTGCTGGAGGCGTACCTCGGCAATGGCGAGGCGCTGCTCGCCACCGACCGGCCCGAAGGCGCGCTTTCCAACTTCATCGCGGCGACGCGTATTGCTCCGCAAAGTGTAGCCGCCCAACTTGGGCTGGGTCGCGCCTACCTGGCCTCCGGACAGGCCGATGAGGCGGTGGAGACGCTGACCGCTGTCCTGACGAATGAGAACGCCGGCACCGCCGAACTGACCCAGGTGCGGCTCTGGCGCGCGCGCGCCTACGAGGCGCTCGGCAAGCGCACCGAAGCCGCTGCAGACTGGCAGGCCCTAACCGAGACTGACGCGCCCCCTGAAGTAGCAGCTACCGCTGCCGCCGCGCTGACTGCCCTCAGCCCGCCCACAGCGCGCCCAACGCAAACGCCAACCCCAGCACCCAGCGCCACGCCCACACGCACACCAACAGCCGGCGTCACGCCCAGCACTACGCGCACATCCAGCCTTACGCCGACGCCAACGCTAATGTCCAGCGCGACGGCCACGCGGAGCGCCACGCCCACGCGAACGCCCTAAACGATGTTTCGCCCGTACCGCCGCCCGATTCAGATCACCCTTCTCATTCTTACACTCGTCGGCGGATTGGCGAGCCTGACGTGGAACAACCTCGCCGCTCAGGTAGCCGACGTCGAAACCTTCTTCACCTGGCTCTTCCTGGCCGCCATCATTGCGCTGTGCAGCCGCTTCCCGCTCTTCGTTCGGGAGACGGAGATCGGCCTGGGGCACGCGCTCGGCGTTGGTCTGTTGCTCACCTATGGCGTCGCGCCGGCGGCGATCGTCACCACCCTCGGCCTGGTGCTGGGGGAATTGGCCTGGACGCTGTGGCCGGCAGCAGCGCCGGCCGCCGACCGGCCAAGTCGGGCAAGCAGTTTCACATGGCAACTGGTGCGGCAAATCACTCCACTGCTCATCGCCGGAGCAGCCGATCGTTTTCTGGCAGAGCGGCTCATCAACGATGTGGGCAACCCGCAGTCACCAGTGATGCTAGGCCTCTTCACCATTCTCTTCCTGCTGCTCTACACCACTATCCTTACCGTAGAGATCTCAACCGCGCCGGGCACAGCTATCCGGTTCTTCCAAGAAAACGCTGGAGCCGTAAGCCTGGCGCTGCTGGCGCCCATGCCGCTGGCCTTGATCTGCGCGCTGCAAATCAGCAAGTTCGAGGCCAGCCTGGTGCGCGTCATCGGCAGCGTGTTTGCCGTGCTCACACTCTGGTTCTACTGGTCGTCACGGCGACTGCTCAATCAAGACGATCAGTTGCGCCACTACCGACGCGAGCTGGATGAGATGCGCCAGCAGCTAGAAAACCAACAGCACCAGTCCACTTTGCTGGCGGCCAAGGCCGAGGTTGTCGGACGCCAGGCGCATTCCCTGCTGACGCGCGCGCGCCAATTCGATACGCTGGTGCAACTCAACGAGACCCTGCGCGCCCTTGCCGGGTCGGCCCTGCCCTACGACAGCATCATCCGCCAAATCGGCGAGGCGACCGGCGCTCACATCGCGCAACTGGGACTGCTCAGCTCCTCAGGAAAGAGCCTGCAATACGTAGCCAGCGTCAGCCTGCCGGAAGAACGCGCCGGAGCGGAACGCGCCACCATCGTCTCGCCGGAGGCCGGGACAGCGGGCCGCGCGCTGCGCCTAGGGCAGGCCGTGCGTGTCGGGCACCTACAAGCCGACCCCGATTACGTGGAACAACCGCCCGCTATGTGCTCGGAGTTATGCGCGCCACTGCTGCAAGGAGACCGTCGCCTGGGTGTCATCCGCCTTCTGAATGCTCAGCCCGACGCCTTCACCGCCGAAGACGAGGCTTTTGCCGTACAGGCCGCCCACCTATTAGCATTGGCGATCACCAACGCCGCGCTCAAAGAGCAAGCTCAGACCCGGCATAAGGAACATACAATCCTGTTTGAAGCTGGCAGTCAGCTCACGGCCAACCTCGACCTGCGCACCGTGCGGAACCTGATCGTGCAGAAATTGGCCGAAGCGTTGGATGCCGACAAATGCACGCTGGCGGAGGTTGACCCAGCCGGCCGCACCATCCAAATAGTCGAGCCATATGCACCCCAGACGCAGTCTGTGGCCGATTACCCGGCAGTGCAGCAGGCCATTGCCAAGCGCCGCCCAGTAAGCCTGCAGGCCAACGACCAGCAGACCGATGCGCGCGAGCTGGAAGCCATGCAGGTTGAGCAAATGAGCACCGTCCTGCTTGCGCCCATGCTTGCCGGCGAGCAGGTCATCGGATTAGCGCGGCTGTACAACCGCGAACCGCGTCAATATACGCCGGAGGACCTGCGGTTGATCCAGACCCTCGCCAACCAGGCTGGCGTGGCGCTCCAGAACGCCAAATCATTCCAACAGGTAATTGAAAGCCGCGATCGGCTGGCGGCCATCCTCAACTCGACGCACGAGGGCGTGCTGGTAATTGACTCGAGCGGGCTGATCTCGCTGGCCAACCCGCGCATCGAGGAGTTATGGGGAGTGCCGGTAGCGCGCCTGCTCAACCAGCCGCTCACCACCCTGCTTGCCGATGAAGGGCTGGACATTGCTGGCAAGCTCGGCTTTGCGGAGACGGAGCTGGAAGAGCTGCTGCTCACACTGCGAGCCGGGCTGGCGCTATCCATCCCCAAGGTCCAATATCAGGTACAGGCACAGAAGACTCGCTATCTCGAACGCACCGGCGCGCCCGTGCTCGACCGGTTCTCGCGCGCCATCGGCTGGGTGCTCATCCTGCGCGACATGACCGAAGAGCGCGAGCTGCAGCAGGTACGCGATACGCTCTCCAACATGATTGTGCACGACCTGCGCAGCCCGCTCAGCTCCATGCTGGCCGGCCTGCACCTGATACGCGACCGGCTAACCCCCGAGCAGCAAACTCCGCTCATTCGCCAGTCGCTCGAAGTTGCCATCCGTTCCTGTAACAAGATGATCGGCCTCGTCAGTACTTTGCTCGACATCTCGCGCATGGAGTCCGGCGACCTACAGATTCGGCACCATCCGGTGCAGTTCAGCCAGCTGGTGGACGAGGTCATGACCGATCTGACTCCGCTGGCGAACGATCAGGGCCTGGTCCTCATCAACGAAGTGCCACCGTTCCTGCCAACGGTGCAGGGTGACCCGGACAAGCTCAGTCGTGTACTGACCAACCTGATCGACAACGCCCTCAAGTTCTCGCCACCCGGCGGGCAGGTGCAGGTGCGCGCTGAGGTACTCGCCGCCGTCGACGGCACCGCAACCAATGGTCGCACAAGACCAAGCATCCTCTGCACCGTACTCGACAACGGGCCGGGCATCCCTGCCGAGTATCGCGAGCGAGTCTTCGACCGCTTTGTACAAGTGCAGGGCCAGAGAGGCCGGCGCGAAGGGACCGGCCTGGGCCTGGCCTTCTGCAAGATGGCAGTGGAAGCACATGGCGGTCGCATCTGGGTTGAGAACCGGCCCGAAGGCGGCAGCGCCTTCTGCTTCACCCTGCCACTGGAGCCGGGAGTGACGTCGTGACACCCAAACACCCGGGCAAGGGCAGCTTCATCGCGGAGCTGCGACCGGGCGAGCGCTTCACTGGATTCTTTCAGGCACGCTACAAGCAGCTGGAGCCGTTCCGCGACCGAAGCAAAGGCAACTTCCTGACGCTGATCCTTAGCGACCGCAGCGGGCAAATGCTGGCGCGCGTCTGGGAAAACGCACCCGACCTGGCCGGGACATTCGAAGTGGGTGACGTACTCAAGATTGCCGGAGAGGTAGAAGAGTACCTGGGCCGCACACAACTCATCGTCCACAAGCTGCGCCCGGCCAAACCCGACGAGTTCGACCTCGCCGACTTCCTGCCCGCCACCGAGCGCGATGTGAACGCGATGCTGGCAGAGATGGATGCCGCCATCGCCGGCCTGACCAACCCGCACCTGAGCGCGCTCGTCCGCCGCTTCTACGATAACGCCGACTTTCGGGCGAAGCTGGCACAGGCGCCCGCCGCCCGCCGCATCCACCACGCCTATCTGGGCGGGCTGTTGGAGCACATCGTGGATATGCTGCGGCTGGCGCGCGCCGTCTGCGAAGTTTATCCTGAGCTGGACGCCGACCTGCTCTACACCGGAGTGCTGCTCTTCGACTTGGGCAAGCTGCACACATACGACTGGGAGCGCGACATCACCTTTACCGATGAGGGCCGGCTGGTCGGCCATCTGGTGCTGACCCACGAGATGGTCAGCGCGGCCCTGGCTCAACTGCCGGACTTCCCCGCCGACCTGAGCCTGCGCGTGCGGCACATGCTGGTCAGCCATCACGGGCGCTACGAGTGGGGCTCGCCGCGCCGCCCGCAGACCCTGGAGGCGCTGGCGCTGCACCACCTGGAGGAGCTGAGCGCCGACCTCAACCGCTTCACCGGTCTGCTCCGGGCGCGCCGGGAGCCTGGCCAGCCCTGGACGGAATACGACCGCCGGCTGGGGCGGCAGTTGTACGCCGGCCCGACCGAGGACCCGGCAGGCGACGAGGAAGGGGCAAGTACAGCAGCGGACGCCGGTGAGTAACATTCACCCTGCGCCGCACCGAGCTGTTGACACTCCTCTAATATACTTCTGCTATTATTCTGCCAGTCCTAGTTGGATGGAGATGACGTATGCCCACCTATGCCTATCGTTGTACGAGCTGCGGCGTCGAGTTTGAGCGCTTTCAAAAGTTCACCGACAAGCCGCTCACGCGCTGCCCCGAATGTCGCGGCAAAGTCAACCGCGTGCCGCAGGCCGCCGGCATCGTCTTCAAAGGCTCTGGCTGGTACATCAAGGATAGCAAAGCCGCTTCCTCCACCACTTCCGGCAAGAAGAGCGACGGCAAGGAAACAACGAGCGAGAACGGCAAGTCCGAAGCGAAGTCCACGGAGGCTAAGGCCGCCGCGCCCAGCGACTAACCCGGTCTCGTAAACGAATCAAAACGGGCGAGCGCTTTGCCGGAACAAAACGCTCGCCCGTTTCACTTTTGGCGGATCGCCCCTCACAACATCTGGAACGTACCCTTTGCCTTCACCACCCGCTCCTCGTAGTTGTCCACATAACCGAGCAGTTGCTCCTTGAGCGCATGCCATTCTTCGGTGTTCATGATTTGGCGCATCACCTTCAGATTGCGGGCGGTGCCGCCGGTGAGGATCTGGGGCGCGCTGCCGTATTGCGTCAGCCAGGCATCGGTCGGATCAATGCCCAGCCTTTGCAGGCCCGGCACCCACTCGCGCACAATGAACTCGAAGTACTCCTGCTCGCGTCCCGGCTTGATGTCCCAAGACATGAGAATTTTGACCGTCATAGCGATAACCTAGTTTGTTTTGTAATCCAGCAACACCACTTTCGTCTCGTCCGGCAGACTGCTCTTGGTCAGCTTGAGCGCCGGCTCCGGTTTGAGCGCGCCCAGACCCATCTCCTTGAGGAACTTGCTTACCGGGTCGAGCTTGAGCGACACGGCCTCGGTCTTGTAATGCATGGGGATAACGACCGACGGCTCCAGCAGCGAGACGACCTCCGCCGCCTGGGCCGCGTTCAGCCCGCCGCCGCCGCCCACCGGGATTAGCGCTACATCCACCGAACCAAGCGCCTCGATCTGCGTCTGCGTAGGCACGTGATCGAGGTCGCCCAGGTGGCAGACCGTCAGCCCGTCGAAATCGAAGAGGTATAGCGTATTTCGCCGGCCGTTGGCGTCCTTCTTCTTGCGCTCGGAGTCGGTGGATAGGCCGGTGATGAAGACGCCGCCGATCTCGTACTCGCCCGGCCCGGTGATGGTGTGGACATTGCTGCCTTTGACCGCGTCCACGTTGTTGTGTCCGGGCGCATCATGGCTGATGGTGACGATATCGGCCTTAAGCCTGAGTGGGCCGTAGCCGATCGAGTCATCATATGGGTCGGTGACCACTGAGGCCATGCCGCGCTCAATCATGCGAAAACATGAATGTCCGTGCCAGACGATTTCCATTGGCGTTCCCTACGCGTAAAATTATAGCCTCGAGGGAAGGGGCATACAAGTAGCGGTGGTCGCGCAGTCGAATGGTCAGGTAGTCCGGGTATACTCATGCCATGCTCAACATAGTGGAAATCGGCGGCGGTCGCGTGAGTCGCATCAGCGAGGTGGGCTGGCGTCTAAGCCTCCCGCCGCTCGGCGCGCGGCAATACGCAGATGCTCAACTGGATGACTATGGCAGGAGCGCCCGCCACAAACTGCCAGACTCTCCGCCAGTCGCCCTGCGCTTGCAGGCACGCACTTCGCATCCACAGCCCCTCGGCACGCTGGGCTTCGGCTTCTGGAACAACCCCTTCACTCTCACCGGAGGCGGCGTGTTGGCCGCGCCCAACACCGTCTGGTTCTTCTACGCCTCGCCGCCCTCGGACCTGGCACTGGCCGAGGGCGTGCCGGGCTTCGGCTGGAAGGCGGCGACGCTCAACGCCGGGCGCTACCCGTCGCCGCTGCTCGCCCCGGCAGCGGCTGTAGCGGTGGCGCTGACCTTTGTGCCGGGGCTAGGCGCGCCGGTGATGGCCGCCGCGCGGCGTTTCGTGCAAGCGTGTGAAGCGCTGCTCGACGACGTGGCGCTCACCGAATGGCACACCTATGAAATTGACTGGCGCAAAACCGAGGCAGTCTTTCGGGTGGACGGCGTCGAGCGGCTACGCTCTCCGGCCCCACCGCACGGCCCGCTCGGCCTGGTGCTGTGGATAGACAACCAATACGCCATCGCCTCGCGCGCAGGCAGGTTTGGCTTTGGGCTGTGCGCAACGCCGGAAGAACAATGGCTAGAGATCGAGGACGTTCAGCTTCTCAAGCCAAGCTGAGACGACTGAGCATATTTGGCGGCCTCCGCTTCCCCGGAGCAGCACCGACCCTAACAGACATAATTCTAATAATTCGATTAATTTTTTTCGATGCCAGGGGGTCGTTAGCGAATTTCTAATGCATTACGGTTATATCGCAAATTGTCTGCAACACGCAGCCAACCTCAAATACCGCAGCCTACGCCTGGGTGTGCTTCATAAGCTTAACCCAGCGCATGGGTTGCCCCTATCGCTCTATCAAGTTCGCTGCTGACCGGTGCCGTAGCGTGACCGGACGCAGCCAAGGAGAGTTCGTCTATGGCCAAACCGAATCTCAAACCACTGAACGATCGCCTGATTGTGGAGCCGATTGAGGCAGATGAACGGACAGCCGGGGGCGTACTCCTGCCCGAAACGGCCAAAGAGAAGCCGATGCAGGGCCGGGTGCTCGCCGTCGGGCCGGGGGCGCGCAATAGCAAGGGAGAGCGCATCCCCATCGAGGTCAGCCCGAACGACCACGTCTTGTTCGCCAAATACGCCGGTACGGAGATCAAGCAGAACGGCGCCAAGTATCTAATCCTTAGAGAAAGTGATGTGTTGGCGATTGTGACCTAACTCTCCCGGATCGGCGCAGTCGCCCACGTTCAGCTTATTCACGGAGGTCTGCCTATGGCCGCGAAGCAACTCGCCTTTCAGGATGAAGCGCGCCGCCACCTCAAGCACGGGGTAGACATTTTAGCCACCGCGGTGGCGACGACGCTTGGCCCCAAGGGCCGCAACGTCGCACTGGATAAGAAGTTCGGCGCACCCACCATCACCCACGACGGCGTGACGGTGGCCAAGGAAATCGAGCTAGAAGACAAGTACCCGAACATGGGAGCGCAGATGCTCAAGGAAGCCGCCACCAAGACCAACGACGTGGCTGGCGACGGTACAACTACGGCGACGGTGCTCGCTCATCAGATTTTCACCGAGGGCCTGAAGCACATCGTCGCCGGCGCTAACCCGATGCTGATTAAGCGCGGGCTGGAAGCCGGGCAACGGGCCGTCTCGGAGGCGCTGCGCAAAATGGCGCGCAAGGTGGAGGGCAAAGAAGACATGGCCCACATCGCCTCCATCTCCGCTGCCGACGTCGAGATCGGCAACCTGATCGCCGATGTAATGAACAAGGTCGGCAAGGACGGCGTGGTCACGGTGGAGGAGTCCAAGGGCCTGGCCTTTGAGACGGAGTACGTCGAGGGCATGCAGTTCGACCGCGGTTACATCTCGCCGTACTTCATCACCGACCATGAGGCCATGGAGGCTCGGTTGGAAGAGCCATACATCCTGGTCTATGAAAAGAAAATCAGCGCCGCCGCCGACATTGTGCCTGTGCTGGAGAAGCTGGTGCAGGCCGGCAAGCGCGACCTGGTGATCATCGCCGAGGACGTGGATGGCGAGGCGCTGGCGACGCTGGTGCTCAACAAGCTGCGCGGTACGCTCAACGTGCTGGCCGTCAAGGCCCCCGGCTTCGGCGACCGGCGCAAGGCCATGCTGCAGGACATTGCCATCCTAACCGGCGGCGTGTTCATCAGCGAGGAGACCGGCCGCAAACTGGAGTCGATCACCCCAAGCGACCTCGGCCAGGCCGCCAAAGTGGTGGCTGATAAGGACAACACCACCATCGTCGGCGGCAAGGGCCGTGAGAAGGAGATCAAGGGCCGCGTCGAACAGATCAAGGTCGAGATCGAGAAGACGACTTCGGACTACGACAAGGAGAAGCTGCAAGAGCGGCTGGCCAAGCTCTCCGGTGGCGTAGCCATCATCCGTGTTGGCGCGGCCACCGAGGTGGAAATGAAGGAGAAGAAGCACCGCGTGGAGGATGCACTCTCGGCGACTCGCGCGGCGGTGGAGGAGGGCATCGTCCCCGGTGGCGGTGTGGCGCTGCTGAACGCCATCCCAGCGCTAGACAAGGTGCAGCTTGAAGACGAGGAGGCCCGCTACGGGCTGGCCATCCTGCGCCGCGCCCTCGAAGCCCCGACGCGCAAGATTGCCGAAAATGCCGGCCTGGATGGCTCAGTCGTGCTGGCGGAGATCCGCAAACGCCAGAAGGAGGAGAAGAACAAGAACATCGGCTATGACGTGATGACCGGCAACTATGTGGATATGATTCAGGCCGGCATCATTGACCCGGCGAAGGTGGCGCGGACGGCGGTCGAGAATGCTGTCTCGATTGCTGGCATGCTGCTCACCACCGAGGCGCTCATCACCGACGCCCCGGAGAAGAAAGGCGCTCAAAACGGGCCGGCGCCCGCGCCGGAGTACTAATCGGCCCGCGTTCCCCCCATTCCGGCCGGGCGCGGCGCTCCCCTGCCGTGCCCGGCTCAGAAACCCCACTTACCTTTACGGAGGAGAAGCCTTCTATGTCTCGCTTTATCCGCATCCTGATCGCACTCTGTCTGAGCCTATCCGCCTTTGGCGCCGCTTATGCCCAGACCGACTCCGGCCAACTGCTCCTGTTCACCACTTATCCCTCGCAGGAAGTGCGCGCTGGCGAAACCCTGAGCATCTCGCTAGACTTAATGAGCGTCAACCTGTCCTCCGAGACGGTACGGCTCGAAATCCGCGATGTGCCCGATGGCTGGCGCGTGGTGTTTCAGGGAGGCGGCCGCGTGGTGCGATCCGTCTATATCCCGGAAGGGACGACGCAGAAAGTGACGCTGAGCGTCGAGCTGCCGGAGAATGTCGCCGACGGCACTTATCGGCTCCAGGTGATCGCCCGCGGCGAGACGGTGCAGGCCCAGCTGCCGCTGGAGTTCATCGTCGGGAGCAGCTTGCCGCCGCGCCTTACCGCCGATGTCGAACGGCCGCTGCAGCGCGGTTCCCCAAACTCCACGTTCACCTACCGAATGCGCATCAAAAACGACTCCGATCAGGAAGCCTTGGTCAGCTTCAACTATCAGGCGCCTGAGAACTTCACCGTCACGTTCAAGTCGGCCGGCCAGGAACTGACCAGCCTGCCCATCCGGGCCGGGCAGACGGAGAACGTAGACATTGAAGTGCGCCCGGCGCGACAGACACCCGCCGGCGACTATCCTATCGTGGTGCGGGTTGAGAGCGAGCAAATCTCCGACGAGGTCAAACTGACGGCCGCGGTGACAGGCCAGTTCGACCTGACCCTCACTGCGCCAGATGGGCGCCTGAGCGGCCGCGCCATCGCCGGCCAGGAGACACCACTGGAGTTGATCGTGAGGAATTCGGGAACGGCGCCGGCCAACGAGGTGCGCCTGGAGGCTTCGGCACCAGCCCAATGGTCGGTCACTTTCGATCCGGAGATCATCCCCGAGCTGGCGCCCGATAGCGAGGTTCAGGTCAAGGCCAACATCAAACCGCCGGATAAGGCCATTGCTGGCGATTACATGGTGACGCTCCGTGCCGTGCCGGCCGGCGGCAGCCTTGAATCCAGCGAGTTCCGCATCACGGTCGAGACCTCAACGTGGTGGGGCATCGTCGGCCTGGCCCTAATCGCTGCTGCCCTGGGCGTAGTCGCGCTGGCGGTAGCACGCTTTGGCCGCCGCTGAGGGTGAAAACGAGGCGGATTATGGAAACAGTCATCGAGACAAAGGGACTGAGCAAGCGCTACGGGACGAAGGTCGCCGTTGATAACCTCGACCTGACCATCCAGCGCGGCGAGGTCTTCGGGCTGCTCGGGCCGAACGGCTCCGGCAAGACGACGACCATCCTGATGCTGCTGGGCCTCACCGAGCCGACTTCAGGCCGCGTGCGTGTGTTGGGCTACGACCCGACCCGCGAGCCGCTGAAGGTGAAGGCGCGCGTCGGCTACCTGCCGGATCAGGTGGGCTTCTACGACGAGCTGACCGCGCGCGAGAACCTGCGCTACATCGCCCGACTCAACCGCATCCCTTACAAGGAGATGGAGCGGCGCATTGAAGCCGCCTTGCAGCGGATGGGGCTGAGCGAGGAGGCGTTGCGGCGACCGGTGCGGACGTTTTCGCACGGCATGCGCCAGCGGCTGGGGCTGGCCGAGCTGTTGGTGAAGCGAGCCGAGATCATCATCCTCGACGAGCCGACGCTCGGCCTCGACCCGGAAGCGGCACGCGAATTCCTCAAACTAATCCGCGGACTGAAGGACGAGGGCGTGACTGTGCTGCTCTCCTCCCACTTGCTGCATCAAGTGCAGGCCATCTGTGACCGGGTGGGATTGTTCCACCAAGGGCGAATGGTTCTGGAAGGCACGGTGCCTGATCTGGCACAGCGCGTGCTGGGCGGCGCGTACAACATCCGCCTGGAGGCCAGCGGCCCGAACATCTCCAAGTGCTTCGACGAGCTGGCCGGCGTGGTGCGGGTGCAGGCGAGCAACAGCCACAACGGCGTGTATCGCTATCTGGTCGAAGCCCAGCACGATGTGCGCGGCGAGGCTGCGCGTGCCGTAGTCGCCAACGGCGGCACGCTGCTCTCGCTCGACCTCGAGCAGCCCAGCCTCGATGAGGTCTATGCTCACTACTTCAAGGAGGTGGCCCATGCGGCGTGAAGGTTCGCCTTGGCAGGGGATGTGGACGGTGATGGCCAAGGAGATGGCCGACAACCTGACTGGCGTGCGCATCCAGATTCTCCAAGTGCTCGGCCTGCTGGCCGCTGCTGGCGCGTTGTACGCCGCCGTCAACGTCATCCGCACGACTACGGCCCAGGACCCCTTCCTGCTCCTCCGGTTATTCACCACAGCGCAGGAGCCGCTGCCGGCCTTCGTGGCCTTTCTGAGCTTCCTCACGCCATTGGTCGCCATCGCGCTCGGGTTCGATACCGTCAACGGCGAGTTCAACCGCCGCACCATGAGTCGCATCCTGGCGCAGCCCATTTATCGCGACGGGCTGCTGTTGGGCAAGTACCTGGCCGGGCTGGCAACCCTGGCGATGGTGCTAACTGCCATCTGGCTGCTCATCGCCGGGGCAGGACTGATCTTCCTCGGCGTGCCGCCGAGCGCGGAGGAGGTGGCGCGGGGGCTGGTCTTTCTGCTGGCCACCATCGCCTATGGCGGGGTGTGGCTGGGATTGGCCTTTGTCTTCTCGGTCATCTTCCGGCAGCCGGCCACGGCGGCGCTGGCCTCAATTGCCGTGTGGCTGTTCTTCACCGTCTTCTGGGGCATCATCTCCGGCGTTCTGGCGCAGACCCTGCGCCCCGTTGAATTCGGGCGGCTGGACGAGCTGCTGGCACAGGCCGAGCTGGAGCTGGCACTGGCGCGCATCTCGCCCAACACGCTCTACGCCGAGGTGGTGCTGGTGATGCTGAACCCTGCCACGCGCGCGCTCGGGCCGATCCTGCCGGTGCAGCTCCATCGCGCCATCCTCGGCAGCCCGCTGCCCTTCAGCGAGAGCCTGGCGCTCATCTGGCCGCACCTCACCGGCCTGATTGCGGCCATCATCCTGCTCTTCGCCCTCGGCTACGTGCTCTTCCAGCGGCAGGAGATTCGGGCGTGAGGGTGAGGGGTTGGCGCAAGGGGGTCGCTTTGTCTAAACAGACAGGGCCGCCCTCGAGATGAAATTTCGGGCATAATAGGGGCAGCACCAGAGGAGCGTCCGATGCTTACTGCGATCCGCCAGACCGTACAGGTTAACGCCGAGGGCGTCATCGAAATTCGCGTCCCGCAATTGCAGCCCGGCCAGCAGGCTGAGGTGATTGTTTTGGTGGAGACGTCTGAAGCGGCCGCAAAGCGGGCTGAGCGGGTTGCTCAGCTCGCAGCCTTCTTCAGGGAATTGCAGGCTTCACCACAAGCACAAACCTTGACAGAGGATGACATTGCCGCCGAAATCGCTGCCTACCGGGCAAGCCGATGAAGGTAGTTATTGACACCAATGTCGTGGTCTCAGCCGCCTGGCGTGACCGCGACCCAGAAACGGTGATTCTGTGGATCGCAGCTGAACCCGGCTGGCAGTGGATCGTATCCGAAGAAATCCTAACCGAATACATCGAAGTTCTCAGTCGGCCCAAGTTCAACCTGACCGAGGCGCAACGCCAACGCTGGCGCGACCTGATAACAGTCGTCACGACGATCGTCGAGGTAAAACTCCCCCTTGATTTTCCTAGAGACCCGGCAGACGCCAAATTTCTCGCATGCGCCATGCCGCCGAAGCCGACTACCTCATCACTGGCGACCGCGATTTCGTCGAGGCCAAGAAATCGGCCACGACCACAATCTTATCCGTTAGCCTGTTCAAGAAGCTGATTATTGATACGGCAGCGTAAGTTCCTGACCGGTTTCCCTATCTTCACTGCCGCCTGACCCAACCGCCGCGGGGAACGATGCCGCCCGATCCAGTTGGAAGCGCCACAGCTCTACAAGCCCTCACCGTTTGAGCGAATTGAGAAGGCGACGACGCCGCCGTACAGTTTGTTCGCTCCACTTGCACAACATCACGGAAAGGATAGCAATGACTGATCGACTTCGACACCTTCTGAACGCAGCCGGCCTGCTGGTTGCGGCCCTGTGCATAGCTGTCACCCCGGCTTCGGCAACGGTGCTGAAGCTGAGCTCGCAGACCAACGCGCATGGCAACGTCCTCGAATTCCAAATCAGCCCGGATGGGCAGTACGTGGTGTACAAGGCCGACCGGCTCAACGACGGCAGCGACGAGATCTACAGCGTGCCGATCACGGGCGGGACGCCGGTACGGCTGAACGTTGACCCCGAGCCGCCGTTCCAGGTCGGGCTGTATGCCATCAGCCCGGACAGCCGGTGGGTCGTGTACATCGTGCCACCGCAAAGTGGGCAGGGATTTGCCACGCCCGCAGACCTCTTCCGCGTGCCAATTGCCGGTGGAACCAGCGTGAAGCTGAACGGGCCGTTGGTGGCAGGCCGCGGGGTGTGGAGTTTCACCATTAGCCCGGACAGCACTCGCGTCGTCTACCGCGCAGACCAGGAGGCCGACAACGTCTTTGAGTTGTACAGCGTGCCGTTGGACGCCTCGGCGCCGCCTGTCAAGCTCAATAAGACGCTGGTTGCGGGGGGCGATGTGTCCGCCGTTTTCCGCGTCACACCCGACAGCAGGCGGGTCATTTACATCGCCGATCAGGACACAAACGACGTGGATGAGTTATACAGCGTGCCGCTGGGCGGGCCGGCCGCCGACGGCATCAAGCTCAATCCGCCGCTGGTCAGCGGAGGCAATGTCGGCTACCCGCCGGCGAACGCCTATTTCAGCCTCAGCCCCGACGGGACGCGCGTGGTGTACTACGTCGACCAGGAGACCGATGGCCGATTCGAACTGTTCAGCGCCTCCGTCAGCACGGCGGCATCCGGCGTGAAGCTGAATGTGGAACTGACCAGCGGTAACATGATTTTGAACAGCGACCGGATTAGCCCTGACAGCAGCCATGTGCTCTATACGACGAACACTGCTTCCCCACGAGGGGTCTATCGCGTGCCCATCACCGGCCCGGCAAGCGCTTCGGCGTTGCTGATTCCCGACGGCTGGGGCGGCTCCTTTTCAACCGACGGCAACACGGTGGTTGGGTATCGCCCAGACGGCCCTTCGACTTACACCATCTTGGCTGTGCCGGCAAACGGGCCAGTCAGCAGCACCGTCATCCTGGCGACCGGTGTACGAGCCTATCAGTTTATAGGCGGGCGCCATGTAGTTTACGCGGTCACCGTCGACGGCGGCCCCGCAGTTAATGTGTACAGTGTGCCCATCACCGGGCCTGCGACTGCGGCAGTGCAGTTGAATCAGGTGCTCGTGGCAGGTGATCTCGGTTATCGTATTAGCCCGGATGGTAGACGGCTGGTGTATCAGAGTTCCAACCAGGGCGGCAATCCGTCTGAATTGTTCAGTGTGCCGATCACCGGCCCATACACCGATAGCGTCAAGATCAGCGGACCAATGGTTAGCGGCGGCAACGTGGAATACGTTGGCTTCAACTTTTCACCCGACGGCCGACGCGTAGTCTACCGCGCCGACGCCGAGACAGACGGCAAGATCGAGTTATACGTCACAGACGAGGGCAATCTGGTGAACAACCGGGTCTATCTGCCGCTCATCGTGCACTGACCTAAACCACTTCCGCAACGAGCCGGAGTGTTATCCAAATCCGGCCCGTTTTTGTTTCCAACGCATGCACCTCCACCACCCGCCCTACCACCTCAGCCTAAGCCGCGAGCCGTTCACCTTCACCCTTTACCGCAACAACCAGCCCCTTCTTACTACTGCCCCGCACCCCGAACCGGCCCTTGAGTGGCAGCTCCACGGCCAGGCCGCACGAATCCAGTTCCCCTCCGCCGCGCTCACCCTCACCCTCACCGAAAACACCTTCACCGTCGAGTGGCGATCCAAAATCACAAATCCCAAATCTCAAATCTCAAACCGCTTCCCCCTTACCAGTCACTGGTTCGGCCTCGGTCAGTTGCTGCACCAGCTCTGGCCACTCAACAAGGCGATGCTGGCCGAGTCGCCGCTCATCACTTCGGATAACGGCCCCACCGGCCTGTCGTGCATCCTCACGCCCGCGCTGCTCTCGGCAGACGGGCTGACGCTGCTCGCGCACTCTTGGCCTCTCTCTATCGGAATTAATCAGCCACCCCCCGACCGGCGCCGACACAAGTGGGACCTTAGCCCCGAGCAGGCCCCTTTCGATGAACGTCCTTGGGCCGATACCGAAGGAGTCGGTGACGGACACCTGACGCTGGCCGGCCCCGATCTGCGCTACGACGTGCTGCTGGCCGACGACCTGCCCGGCGCGCACCGGCGGCTCATCGAGCAGCTCGGTAAACCGACCGGCACGCCGCCCGCTGAACTCTTCAGCCGCCCGACCTGGACAACATGGGCGCGCTACAAAACACAAATCGATCAGAATGTGGTGCTTAACTTCGCACGAGAAATCATCGCGCACGGCTACCCCTACTACGTGCTGGAGATTGACGACCGCTGGCAAGTTCGCTACGGCGACCTCAGCTTCGACTCGGCGCGCTTCCCCGACCCACGTGCGATGGTGGATGAACTGCACCGCCTCGGCTTCGCAGTCACGGCCTGGGTCATCCCGTTTCTCGAGCCGGCTTCGCAGGCGTTTGCCGAGGGCGCAGCGCGCGGCTATCTGGTGCGGACGCCGGGCGGCGAGCCTTATCTCGTTCGGTGGTGGCAGGGGCGCGGCGGCCTGCTCGACGTGAGCCACCCGGCGGCGCTGGAGTGGTTCCTTGCCCGGCTGCGCGCGCTGCAGGCCGAGACCGGGCTGGACGGCTTCAAGTTCGATGCCGGCGAGGGCGTGTTCTTCCCCGCCGATGCAGTCACCCATGCGCCGCTGACACCCAACGAATACTCGCACCGCTACGTTGATTTCGTCGCCCAACACTTTGCGCTGTGCGAAGTGCGCACCGGCTGGTTCAACCAGCGCGCGCCCATCTTCTTCCGCCAGTGGGACAAGACCACGAACTGGTCGCGCGCCAACGGCCTGCGCTCCGTCATCCCCGGCGCGCTCTCGCTGGCGCTCACCGGCT
This sequence comes from Anaerolineales bacterium, assembly GCA_025057205.1. Classification (GTDB taxonomy): domain Bacteria; phylum Chloroflexota; class Anaerolineae; order Anaerolineales; family UBA6663; genus JANWXR01. The sequence continues at coordinate 20,118 of JANWXR010000010.1, forward strand.
ACCCCTTCGTGCTGCCCGACATGATCGGCGGCAACGCCTACGCCGAGGAACCCGACGCCGAACTGATGATTCGCTGGGCGCAGCTGAACGCGCTGCTGCCGGCCATGCAGTTCAGCTTGGCGCCGTGGGATTACGGCGAGGAGTGCGACCGGCTGTGCCGCGAGGCGGCGCAACTGCACGAAGCGCACGCGCCGCGCATCTTGAAGCTGGCCGGGGAGGCTGCACGCACCGGCGCACCCATCATCCGGCCGGTGAGCTGGCTGGCGCCGCACGACGAGCGCGCGCTGCTGTGCGACGATGAATTCTTGTTGGGGGAGGAGGTGCTGGTGGCGCCGGTAATGGAAGCAGGAGCACGCGCCCGCAACCTCTACCTGCCGCCGGGCAACTGGCGTGACCCATCCACCGGTGAGACGTTCGGCGGACCGGTAACGCTCGAAAACTTCCCGGCACCGTTGAGTAAGCTGCCGGTCTTCGAGCGCTTGGGCAGCACCACATGAAAATGGCTGCCCGGGAAACGCTCTTCGTCGTAGCCTCGGCTCTCGGCCCACAGCCGCCCGCCGTGCGCCTCGATGATGCCACGAGCGATGGCCAGCCCGAGGCCCGGCCCCCCGCCCTTGAATTTGGTCTTGCCGCTGGAATGTAGCGACGCCTCGCCAGTGCGATAGAACTTGGAAAAGATTAGCTCAAGCTTGTCCGGCGGGATGCCGACGCCGCTGTCGCTGATGACAACCTCGATGCCGCCATCGGGCATGGTAGCATGGCCGAAATCGAGCGCACGCCCGCTAACGGTGATCCGTCCGCCGTTCGGCGTGTACTTGATGGCATTACCGATGAGATGATAGAAAACCTTGCCTAGCATGTTAGTATCCGCCTCAATGTCCGGCAGATTGTCCAAGCTGGGATCAAGAGTCAGATGCAATTCACGTTCCACAAGGGCGGCCTGATATTTCTCAGCGACGGCACGGATGATGGGGGCGATGGGCGCCGGCTCGTGGTACAGGCTGAGCGCCTCGTTGTCAATCGCCGCCATGTCAATCATCAAGTCTACAATCTCCTGCAGACGCGCGCTCCCTCGAGTCATCCCCTCAATGAGCGGCGCGTAGGCTGGGTTACTGGCGAACTCCGGGTCGGTGGTGAGGAGATGGCTGTAACCGGTGAGGATGCTCAGGGGCGTGCGCAGTTCGTGCGAGAGGACGGCGATGAAATCGGATTTGGCGCGGTCAAGGTCGGCGAGCTGGCGGCTATACTGGTCGCGTTGTTCGTAAGCCACACGCAGCTGCTCGTTCATACGCACTAGGTTATCCACCAGACGCGCATTCACCAGCGCCACGGTGGTCTGGTCGGCCAACGTGCTCAACAACTGCAAATCATGTTCGAAGTAACGGTCACGGGTCAGCTTTGGGCCAAGCGCGAACAGGCCGATCCAGTTGCCCTGCGAATAGACCGGCACGTACACGTCGGCCTGCAGCTTGGCCAGCCACTGGCGCTCCTCCGGCAGGAGGCTCTGAAAGCGCGGCAGCAGATCAATGTCGTACTGGGTAAGCGGGCGATACTCGCGATAGAGGTACTGGGCGACGGGGCTGATATCGTTCAGCACGCCTGTCTCCGAACGGGAGGGATCGCCCACGCTGCGCAGCTCAAAGAAGAATCCAGGCGCTTCCATCCGCACCTTGCGATCCACGAGAAAGAGCTGCCCATGCTGCGCGCCGAGCGAATCACGGATGATGGCGAGCGCAACCTTGGCCAGCTCATGCACATCAAGGATGTTGCTGATGCTAATGCTGTAATCGCGCACCACGCGGCCAGCATCGTAATCGCGCCGGAGCAGCAGCCGATTGACGGTGCGCTCCGCCAAGCGCAACAACGGCGCAAAGCAGATGGCGATGAGCACCGCCAGCGCCACTTGCACGGCGAACACAAGTTGAGATCGTTGCGGCGCGAGCAGGGACTGCACCGCGGCATAGCCCAGCGCCGCCAGAGCTGCAGTCAACGTCAGGGCAAGCGCGTACACCAGGACTTGGCGCACTGCCTGGCGCATGTCCGGCAGGCTATGCTGCAACGTCACCGCGGTCGTCAGCAGCACAGACGCCATTACCACCAGGCTACCGAGGCTGTGCCGCTCAGCAAACACCAGGCCATGGCCAAGCACGGTCAGCGCTAGGATCGGCGCCCAGTAGGCGATGCGATTCCGATGCAGCGGCTGTTGGGTCTGGCGCAGGGTGCGGAAGGTGATGAGGGCCGCGCCGCCGACCATAAAGGCCCAACCGCTGATAAGCACCACATCCATCAAACCGGCGCGGATGATGAGCAGGCCAGGCGTCACCGGGATTTGTTCCGGCCAACGTGGGAGGTTGATCTCTAGCACCGCCGCCAGCACCAGCCAAGCGCCAAGCAGGCCCAGCCAGCTCCAGCCCGGATCGCCCTGGCGCAGAAAGGCGCGACAGAACTGCACCAGCAGGCCGCCGAAAGTCAGCGCGGCGTACAGCGCCAGCCGCTCTGAAAGGTCGGTGTTGGCCAGCGAGAACCAACCCCAATGCGCACTCAGCTGTACCAAGCTCCACGAAGCCGCCGTCACCGCCAGCAGGCCAAGCCAGTCCGTGGTGATCCCGCGCTGGGCATGCTGCCACAGCGCAATCACGGCGATAACGGCATACACCGCTGTCGTGATGAGCAGTGTGAGGGCGTGCAGGTCAGGGAGAAAAAACGCAATCGCGTTCATTGAACCCAGGCTGTTCCGTAATTAACCAATGATGCTAGTTTGATTTGAGCCATGGGGCATCTTCTAGCTTGTAAACCCAATCAAGGAGGTACCCCATGACTACCGACGATATTATCCTACACATTTTCTGCCTTGTGGATGATCACCTGCCCAAACTGCCACGACATCCTCAAGCCAAATTGCATTCGAGCGACACGCCCGGCGCAGGCAAAAACGCCACACCGGGAGACCACGGGATGCCACCGCAGGTGAGTATAGCGCGATCGCACACTTATGGCAGTTAGAATTAGTGATGAAGACGGTGCGTGCGTCGGCTCGCCCTCACAGCTCCGGCCAGCCATCAGACAAGCTCAGGCATAGCCAGCGCCGACCGGCAGCAAGCCGAACACGAATGCGAACGAATGAGTACGAAACATCCGCGACAACGTGCGTCCCTTTGCGGCTCAAATTCGCGTCCATTCGTGTCCCCCATTCGTGTCCATTCGCGTTTCCCATTCGTGCTCATTCGTGTCCCCCCATTCGTGTCCATTCGCGTTTCCCATTCGTGCTCATTCGTGTCCCCCCATTCGTGTCCATTCGCGTTTCCCATT
>JANWXR010000010.1:23525-26988 GCA_025057205.1 Anaerolineales bacterium
TCGTGCTCATTCGTGTCCCCAGAGCGCAATTCCACTGACAAGCGTCAAGCCCATGAACACAGATCAGGCGCAAATCGCAACGTCGCGCTGCAACCAGAACAGAAGGCAGAGTCGGCAAAACTCAGCACGCAAACTAGCCCACCGGAGGAGTTTAAGTATGAGTTCGCCATACCAGTGATATATCTTACTTATGGCTTCTACGCAACACGCAATACCCACTACGTTACCCGAGGTCCGCTTTTCCCCCCACTCCGCCTTCTGGCGCATCAACCGTGAGTGGCTGACTACCCTTTCCGGCGCGCGCGCCGTGCTGCTAGAGATTGCACATCCGCTGGTGGCCGCCGGCGTGGCCGAGCACAGCGACTACCGCAGCGACCCGTTCGGTCGGCTGTTCCGCACCGTCAACACCATGACCGACCTGGCCTTCAACCGGCCGCAGGCCGCGCACCGGGCCGTCCGCCACTACTACGCCTGCCATCGCAGGGTGAAGGGCCGACTGCGTGAAGACGTCGGCCCGTACTCGGCGGGCACGGAATACGACGGCAACGATTCCGCGCTGCGGCTGTGGGTGCTGGCGACTTTGATCGACTCGGCCCTGCTGGTGTATGAACTGTTCGTGCGCCCCGTCTTGCCCCCCGAGCGCGAAAGTTACTACGCTGACTTCCAGAAGCTGGGCGGCTACCTCGGCCTAACGTCTGACCAGATGCCTCCCACCTATACCGACTTTCAGTCCTACATGCAGGCGATGCTTCACAGCGACGTGTTGACCGTCGGCCCTCAAGCACGCGACATCGCCCGCGCGCTGTACGCGCCATCGCTGGCCGGGCGCATCGCATGGCGGCTCAGCTTTATCGGGATAGGCCTACTTCCCGCGCACCTGCGCGCCGCGTTCGGCTTCGAGTGGAGCGAGGCGCACGAGCGCCGACTGCATCGTTTGGCCGCCCTCTCCCGTCGCATCCGTCCCTTCCTCCCCGACCTGCTCATGGTGCACCCGACCATCCTGCTGGCGGAGTGGCAGACGCAATGAAGCGTGGACTGTAGACAGCTGCCAGCCATCCGTTCCATCCGCTCATCCGCTACCCCATCCGTTGATAGCCTCATCCGTTCCATCCGCTCATCCGCTACCCCATCCGTTGACAGTCTCATCCGTGACTCCACTGAAAAAACTATGATCTCACCGCGAAGCCGCGAAGAGCGCCAAGGATTCGCTTTTGTTTTTCTTAGCGTTCTTGGCGTCTTCGCGGTTCAAATGGGCTTTCTTCAGTAGAACCATCCGTTCCATCCGCTCATCCGCTACCCCATCCGTTGCTAGCCCCATCCGCTACATCCGTTATCCATCCGCCGCCAGCTTCGCATAGCCTTGCCCACCTTTGCGCCACAGCCCGCGCTCTTGCAATCACCCCTTGTGGCTACGCGCAGAAGTACATGCACGCCAATCCTGAAGTATGATTGCGCCCAATCATCAGTCTTCAGTCTTCAGTCTTCAGTCCTCAATCACCAATCTTCAATCTCCCCTATGAGCCTCTCCCCCATCCACGTCATCGGCCACCTCAACCCGGACACGGACGCGATTGCTTCGGCGATAGGCTATGCCTGGCTGCTCCGAGAGCGAGACGGCCTCAACGCCGTGGCTGCGCGGGCCGGCGCAATCAATCCCCAAACGTCGTGGGTGCTCAAAACGATCGGCCTGGAGCCGCCGCCCTACCTGGCGGACGCCTCGCCGCGCTTCGAGCGCATTGCCCGCACCCTGCCGCCCATCCTGCCCGACCGGCCGCTGCGCGAAGCCTGGGCCGTCGCCGCCTCCAGCCGCTCCGGCGCGCCCATCGTCGAGGCGGACGGCAAGCCGCTCGGCTTGGTCACCGGCAACAGCGTCTTCGCCTTCCTCTCGCGCCAGATGGAGGAGCGCGTGGATTTGGAGCTGGTCTCCGTCGCCCGCCTGCTCACCGTGCGCGCCCGCGAGGCGGTGGATACCGACGTGCCGCAATTCCCACGCTCGATGCGCGTGCGCGACGGCCGGCAAAGGGTGCTGCGCGAGGAACGCGACGACTTCATCGTGACGAACGACGACGGTACATACTTCGGCATCTGCCGCTCGCCGGACGTGCTCAACCCGCCGCGCCTTCAGCTCATCATGGTGGATCACAATGAGGCCGGCCAGGCAGTTGGTGCGATCGAAGAGGCCGACATCATCGAGGTGCTCGACCATCACCGGCTGGGCAACCCACCGACGCACCGGCCCATCCCCTTCACTGTGGATACGGTAGGCAGCACCTCCACTTTGGTCAGCGAACGCATCATCGCCGCCGGGCTGACGCCTCCGCGCCCCATCGCCGGCCTGCTGCTGGCCGGCCTGCTCTCGGATACGCTCAACCTGCGCTCGCCCACGACGACCGAGCGCGACCGGCGCGCAGCAAAGCAATTGGCGCAGTGGGCGCTGGGCGACGGCAGCCTGCCGTTCCGCACTTATCAAGAATATGGCGACGCCATCCTGGCTTCGGGCGCAGACCTGGCGGCGCGCAGCGTCGAGTCCATCCTCAACAGCGACCTGAAGCTATACGAGAGCGGCGACCTGAAGTTCGCCGTAGCGCAGGTGGAGGTGGCGAACCTGATGCAGTTGAACCCACGGCTGGCCGAGATCAGCGCCGGGCTGGAGGGACTGCGGGCCGCGCGCGGCCTCGACCTGGCCGTGCTAATGGTGACCGACGTGGTGCGCGGCGCGAGCCGCCTGGTGCTGGCCGGCCAGACTGACCGGCTGAATGACCTGCCTTACACCCGCCTGCCCGACGGCACCCTCGACGCGCCCGACCTGGTCAGCCGCAAGAAACAACTGTTGCCGGCTATCCTCGGCCTGCTGGAGTAGCCATGTTCACGTTTATAATCGAGTGCGGTTTCTGGAGAGAGACATGATCCGGACAATCACCATTAGCACCGATGTGCCCCCCAGCCGTGAGGTCAAGATTACGTTGCCGGCAGATGTTCCGGTCGGGCCGGCGGATCTTGTCGTCGTCGTTGCTGCACGCGAAATACCCACCGTTCACACCCTTGGCGAACTTCTTAATTCGGAGTTCTTCGGCCTCTGGCGTGATCGCACCGACATTGCCGACAGCGCCGAGTTTGCCCGCCGCCTGCGCGCCGCGGCCTGGGGCCGGACGCCATGATTGCTTTGCTGGACACCGACGTGTTGATAGATTGTCTGCGTGGAACACCGGCTGCCCGAAGCTGGCTCAGCAGCAACGCCGCTCAGTCCTTTCAGGTGCCCGGCATCGCAGCGATGGAGCTGCTCATGGGCTGCAACAATCAGGCTGATCTCGAGCGCATCCAACAGTTCCTGTCAACCTTCAGCATCACCTGACTCACCGAGCAGGAGTCGGAACAGGCCTATCTTCTAGAGCAAATTCCTAATTGATCTACGGCTCCACAGTAGAAACTCACTGAAAATAGCTCGAATTTTGTACGCCCTGCC
>JANWXR010000110.1 GCA_025057205.1 Anaerolineales bacterium
CCTCCCTGATTGGCCAAACCGGTAGTGACTTGCAGCAAGGAAGGATTCCTATGAAAGCCAATGAATTCCGCCCGGCTCCGCGGGCGAAGTGCTATGCCGATGTGCCCGACGAGAAGTGGTATGACTGGCGCTGGCAGATGTCCAACCGCCTTAACACCGTTGCTGAGCTGGCCAACGTCCTCGACCTGAGCGAGAGCGAACGCAAGGCGCTTGAAGCCCGCAACCTGTTCCGCGTGGATATCACCCCGTACTTCGCCTCGCTCATTGACCCGAACGACCCGCACGACCCCATCCGTCGGCAGGTCATCCCGACCGACCGCGAGCTGGTGCCCTTTACTTCGATGATGGAGGACTCGCTGGCCGAGGACCGCCACTCGCCGGTGCCCGGCCTGGTGCACCGCTATCCTGACCGGGTGTTGATGCTGGTGACCACGCAGTGCGCCTCCTACTGCCGCTACTGCACCCGCTCGCGCATCGTCGGCGACCCGTCGCAGACCTTCTCGCGCAAGGAATTTGAAGCGCAGATCGAGTATCTGCAGCGCACGCCCCAGGTGCGCGACGTGCTGCTCTCCGGCGGCGACCCGCTGGTGCTGGCCCCCAAACTTCTCGAAGAGATCATCCGCCGGCTGCGCGAGATCGAGCACATCGAGATCATCCGCATCGGCTCGCGCGTCCCCGTCTTTCTGCCCATGCGCATCACGGCAGAGTTGTGCGAGATGCTCCAGCAGTATCACCCCATTTGGATGAACATCCACGTCAACCACCCGAACGAAATTACGCAGGAGCTGGCCGAGGCCTGCGACCGGCTGACGCGCGCTGGCATCCCGCTCGGCAACCAGAGCGTGCTGTTGGCCGGCGTCAATGACTCGGTGCACATCCAGCGCAAGCTGGTGCACGACCTGGTGCGGATGCGCGTGCGACCGTACTACCTCTATCAATGCGACTTAGTGGAGGGCGCTGGCCACTTCCGCACCACCGTCGCCAAGGGCATCGAGATCATCGAGGGCCTGCGTGGCCACACCTCCGGCTACGCTGTGCCGCAATACATCGTGGATGCGCCCGGCGGTGGCGGCAAAATCCCGGTGATGCCCAACTACGTCATCTCGCAGGCGCCCGGCAAGGTGGTGCTGCGCAACTATGAAGGCTTCATCACCACCTACACCGAGCCGGAGGACTACAACCTACACGCCATAGCGCCGCTGGAGGACAGGGTGTTCAAACGACCGGAGCCGGGCCAGGAAGGCGTGCTCGGCCTGTTGCACGGTCATGACATGTTCATTAAGCCCACTCACTTCGATGAGGTGCACGCGCGCGGCGGCGGCGTACATCGCCTGAAGGCGGACGAGAAGAAGTGGCATCCGCTCGGCATCGGCCACGTGCCCAATTTGCTCGAAGGCTGGACTGCTGCCGTGAAGCCGCAGCTTGAGGGCAGCCCAGCCAATGGAGAATCACAAGAGTGACCTCTGACCCAGAATCGCATCCTGCCCTCACCTCCCGGCCTTCTTTCCCTAGAGAAGAGGAAAGGCAGCGACCCTCCTCACTAGGAGAAGGGAGCGGGGGTGGGGGCAAGCTCCGCGTTGCCGTCCTTTACAACCTCAAGGAAAACGCGCCGAGCCTCAACGGCGCCGCGCCGCCGGACGCGCTGGCCGAGCTTGACTCCATGGCGAACGTGAACGACTACTGCGCGGCGCTGCAGGAGCTGGGCCACGACGTCGTCGCCTTCGAGGGCAACGCCGAACTGCCGCAGCGCCTGGCCGAGCATCCGGTGGACATCTGCTTCAACACCTGCGAAGGCTACCGGGGCGACTCGCGCGAGGCGCAGGTTCCTGCGCTGCTGGAGATGATGGGCGTGCCCTATACCGCCGCCCGCGTCATGGCCCTCGCCATCACGCTCGACAAGGCGATGACCAAGCGTGTGCTGCGCTACTACGGCCTGCCGACGCCGGCCTTTCAGGAATTCTTCTCCACCGAGGCCCCACTGGAGCCGCCTCTGCGCGCCTGTCTAGAAAGTGGCCGCCCGCTCTTCGTCAAGCCGAATCGTGAGGGCACCGGCATCGGCATCTACCGCGACTCGCTCGTCTATGACGAGGTGCAATTGCGGAGGAAGGTGGCCCAGCTGCTGGAGGGCTATCACGAATCGGCGCTGGTGGAAGAGTACATCGAGGGCCGTGATGTAACCTGCGGCCTGGTCGGCAACTTGCGGCCCGACGGTTCGCCCGGCGACGACCTGCACATCTTCCCCATCTCCGAAGTGGACTACTCTGTATACCCGCCCGGCACCGAGCCGTTTTACTCATACCGGCTCAAGGTGGAATTGGCCGACAATTACCATGCGCTATGTCCGGCACCCATCCCCGATCATATCGCCGCCGAGGTGCGTCGTCTGACGCTCGAAACTTTTCGCGTCACCGGCTGCCTTGACGTGTGCCGGGTGGATTTCCGGCTTGATGTGAACAACAACCTCCAGCCGATGATCCTTGAAATCAACGCCTTGCCGGGCATGACCGCTACCAGCGACCTGACCATCTGTGCGCGGGCCGACGGTTGGACCCACTACCAGCTGCTGCAGGCTGTGTTCAACGCAGCAGTGAGGCGTTACGCAATACGCAATACGGAATACGCACCACGTAGAGCGTATAGTGTGTTCGGTATTCCGTATTGGAGGCCGACATGTCCAGGCTGAAAGTCGCCGTCCTCGCCAACCTCAAGAAGAACGCACCCCAGTTCCCCGGCATGGCCGACGACCACTGGGACGACCTGGATTCGGAGAGCACGGTCGAGGCGCTCGTCGAGGCCATCCGCGCCGGCGGACACGAAGCCACGTTCATCGAAGGTAACATCGAGCTGCGCGATCATCTGTTGAAGTATCGGCCTGATATCTGCTTCAATATCTGCGAGGGACACTTCGGCGACGGGCGCGAGGCGCAGGTGCCGGCGCTGCTCGAGATGATGCGCATCCCGTACACGGGGTCGCGGGTGATGGCGTTGGCGCTGGCCCTCGATAAGCCGATGACCAAGCGCATCCTGATGTGGCATGACCTGCCCACGCCGGCGTTCCAGTCCTTCGAGAGCGCCGACGAGCCGCTCGACGACGACATGCAATTCCCTCTGTTCGTCAAGCCCTCGCGCGAAGGCACGGGCATGGGGGTGAGCGGTAAATCCATCGTGCATAACGAAAAGGAGCTGCGCGAGCAGGTAGCCTATGTGATTGATAAATATAAGCAGACGGCGCTGGTTGAGCGTTACATCGCCGGGCGTGAGGTGACGGTGGGGCTGGTCGGCAACATCTCCGGCGTAGCTGCGCGGCGACTGCCCAGCCGCTATTACGTGACGAAGGACCGCGACTACTCCGAGGCCGGCCTGGCCGCGCTGCGCGCTGGCGGCATCACCTTCCTCCCGCCGCTCGAAGTCAATCTACAGCAGTACAAGGACAGCGAGGTCGTGTACTCCAATCTGCTCAAGACCGACCTTGCCGATAAGGTGGAGCTGCTCTGTCCGGCGCCGCTGCGGCGTGAGCAGGTGCAGCAGCTCAACTGGCTGACTGCGGCAGTGTTCCGCGTGCTCGGCTGCTACGACGTGGCGCGTGTGGATTTTCGCCTCGACGAGAACGACAACTTCAAGCCGTACATCCTCGAGATCAACCCACTGCCCGGTCTGGCCCCCGGCCTGAGCGACCTGGTGCTCGAAGCCGCTGCCATGGGCATCAGCCACGCCGAGCTGGTGAACATGATCCTGAACTCGGCCATCGAACGGTACGGGCTGAAGACGGGCCGGTTCGTGTCGGCGGCTTGAAGCAAATGGGCGAAGTGCTGTCTCACCCATTCATCCCTTTCACTTTGAAAGTTACCGCTTCCCTACCTGAAGATCGCCTGAGCATCCTCGACGTGGCGCGCAGCACCGGCGTTTTCACCGCTGAGGAAATCGCGACAGTGGATGAGCTGTTCGCCGGCTATCTGCGCGACCCGCAGGCCAGCGGCTATCACTTCCTCAGCTGCCGGGAAGGTGACGAGGTGCTGGGCTTCGCCTGCTGGGGGCCGACGGCGCTCTCAAAAGGCGCGGCGGATTTGTACTGGATTTGCACAGCCCGAAGCGCGCAGAGGCGCGGGGTAGCCGCTGCTCTGTTTCGGGCAGTGGAGGAAGCGGTGGCCAACCTCGGACGCTGGCTCATCGTGATTTGGACAAGCAGCCGCGAAGCGTATGCCCCGGCGCGTAACTTCTATCTCCGCATGGGCTGTGTGCTGCAAACCCAAATCGCCGACTTTTACGACCGCGGCGAAGACCTGTGCGTGTTCGTGCGCCGGCTATGAGCACCGTTTGTTTTGCCCAACTTTCTTTGCGTCTCATTTGTTCAGACTGCCAACCAATCATGAAACTTTTAAGCTTATGCTATGTTGACTCGTACTCCAGTTATAGTAACATGTACATAACAGAAGCACCTATAGGTGGTGCAGGTTAGGCGTCGCTCCCCAAATTTGGCGCTGCTAAAGGTAACGCCATAAGGAGAAGTGATGGCTCTAAAAGTAAAGTCGCAGCGGCGAACTTTTGTACAGCCGATGCCGGTTGCCCGCGAATTCAAGGCAATCATTCTAAACAGCGTCTTCAGTGATTGGACGCAGGATGACACTATCCTGTCTGAAGAATGCCTGACGCGGATGAAACGTGGCCTAAGCGTGGTCGGCGTGGAAGCGACCGTGGTTCAGATCCGGCGCGACATCGCCGGGCCGCTCCGAAAGTTCGACCCGCGCGAGTACGTCATCTTTAACTGGGCAGAAGGCCTGGACGGCGAACCGAATGCCTACGACAAAGTGCCACCGGTACTTGAAGAGCTGGGTTTCGCCTACACGGGTGCAGATGCCTGGGCGTTGGCCACCAGTCAGGACAAGGCGCTCACCAAGAGTTTTCTCCTGGCGAACCGGATCCCGACCCCCGTATCCAAGGTATATGACTGTGCCGTGCTCAACGGTTGGCGGCGCTACCCGGCGCTGGTGAAGCCGGCCACCGAGCACTGTTCCTTCGGCATCACCCGCGAGTCCGTGGTAGACAATCCCCAACAGCTCAAGGAGCGCATTCAGTATGTGCTCGACACCTGGAAGTGCCCGGCGCTGGTGGAGGATTTCATTGATGGGCCGGAGGTCAACGTCTCACTGTGGGGCAACGGCGACGAAGTTCAGGTCCTGCCGCTCAGCCTGATGGATTACTCCGCCTTCCCCGACTACCACGACCGGCTGTGCACCTTCGACGCCAAATGGAATCCGGATTCGGAAGCCTACCGGTTGACCAGGGTACAATGCCCTGCGCCGCTGGACAAGACCCTCAAGCGCCGCATCGAGCGCGTGGCGCTAGCGACGTACAAGGCACTGCGCCTGCGCGACTACGGCCGAGTGGATATGCGCCTGCGCAACGGTGTGCCCTACGTGCTCGATGTGAACGCCAACCCGGACATCACGATGGAAGGCGGTTTTGCACGTTCCTGCCGCGCTGCTGGTTACGATTACGGGCAGACCATCGCCAAAATCCTAGGCTTCGCCGCCAGACGAATGCCGGCGCCATAGCTGGGCACAACTGCTCTCCCGCCCGCACTTAACGGAGCGCCTCCTTAATTCATTACGCTCTTAACTGTAGGACTTACGCAGTTGGCGGGGGTTACCGCCATATCCGGCGGACTTCCGGCAGATATGACCGCCACATATACGGAAGCGCGGGCGCAACTGCGTAACTCCTAAACTGATTTCAAGGAGGTTGCGATAATGTAGTCTCCAAGACTAGTGCCTCGTTAGGTTAGATTTTGATGTTTTGCAACGCCGAGCATTTTGCCAACGAAACTCAATTACGAGTGCACACAAACCGGCCATGGCGAATCTGCCGAAATTGCAACATCTTGCCTAACAAGGCACTAGTTGGGAGTTGTGCCATGTTGATCCACATCCAGCATCTGGTGGATGACGCCAAGTGTTACAAAGTGGTTCGCCCACTGCGTTGGCCGGAAGGCGTGCGCTGTCCCCGGTGTGGGTCGGCGCAGACACGAAACGGGGGTTTCACACGCAGCAAAAAGAACGTCAACGGTACGAATGTCAAGCCTGTCAGCACCAGCTTGATGATCTGACGGGGACGATCTTTGAAGGTCATCCTCAGAGAGCGTCTTAAAACTCACCCCTGAGGCCAATCTTCGGGTCATCAGGCGGATCATCGCCACAGAGATAAACGCCTCACCGGTTTCGGGCAGGCGCTCGTGGTCGCGGCTCAGGCGGCACCGGCAAGTGAGCCAGCCCAAGGTGCATTCGACAATCCAGCGCTTGAGCAGCACCTGGAAGCCGATTCGGTTACCCAATTTCTCGACGATCTCCAGCGTCCAGCCGCATGCATCTTTGACCCAGTTGACCAACTCGCCACCGTAGCCGCCCTCGGCCCAAATCTTCTTCAAGCGGCACCCGAACTTCGACTTCTGGAGGCGCTCAAACAGTCATGGCAGCACCTGTTTGGCGCCATCCCGGTCTTGCACACTGCCTGCCGTGACGACGACCAGCAAGACCAGCCCCAGCGTATCCACGACCCCAT
>JANWXR010000111.1 GCA_025057205.1 Anaerolineales bacterium
CAGCGCGCGCGCCCGTTCCTGTTCTCCAGCGCCATGACCGTGCCCGACGTGGCCGCCTGCCTGGCCGCGCTCGACGTGCTCGAAGAGTCTACCGAGCTGGTAGACCGGCTGTGGGCCAACGCCCGCACCTTCAAGGCCGAGATGAAACGGCTGGGCTTCGACATCGGCGTGAGCGAGACCCCGATTACGCCGGTGATGCTCGGCGAAGCGCCGCTGGCGCAGACGTTCAGCCGCAAGCTGTTCGAGCACGGCGTCTTTGCTATGGCCATCGGCTTCCCGACCGTGCCACGCGGCAAGGCCCGCATCCGCGTCATGATTTCCGCCGCCCACACGCCCGAAGACCTGGAGTGCGGCCTGGAAGCGTTCGCGAAGGTCGGAAGAGAACTCGGCGTTATTTCGGGTTGAAGCTTACAGGTTCAACCTTCAACTTCAAACCCGCGCCCGATGACACAACTTGCGGAGCTGCACGACCGGCTGAAATGGAAGTCGCGCGAGGTGGACGTGCTGCTCGCGCTCGACCGAATCCGCGACAGCGCCCAAAGTGAGCGCGAGCTGGTCGCCGAGCTGCTCAACACGCTGACCGACGCCGCCGAGGCCGAACTCGGCCTGCTCTGGCTCACCGACGAGGACACACCGGGGGACGACTTGGTCCTGCGCGGCGTGGTAGACCGCGCCCAGCTCTTCACCGGCGAGGCCCCCGCTGCGCTGGCGGCGCTGGCTCGGCAGGCAGCGGCGCAACCCACCGCCGCCTTCTTGAAAGCTGACCTACAGCTCGGCGAGCGCCGCCTGACCTACGCGCTGGCTATGCCGCTGCGCGTCGGCGAGGAACAGTTAGGCGTGCTGCTGCTCCTCAGCACCGACCGGCCCTTCGACCGCCCAGAGCAAGACCTGATCCAGAAGGCCGCCGGCCAGATCGACTCCGCCTTGCGGCACGCCCGGCTTGTGCGCGACCTCCAGCGCCGCACCCGTGAGCTTGAAACCATCTTCCGCATTGACCGCGTGCGCGACACGCAGACCGACTTCCAGGCCATGCTCAACACGGTGCTGGCCGAGATTTGCAGCAGCCTCGAGGCCGAGGCCGGTTTCATCATGCTCTATGACGCGGCGGGCCGCGAGCTGGAACTACGCGCGCTCACGGACGACAGCCTGTTGCTGGCAGATGAGGCAGCGCGCGCGCTGCGCCAAACGGCGCTGGATTGCCTGGCCTCGGCCCACATCGAACATCGCACCTTCACCTCAGGCGCGGTCCGCGCCGTCGCCGCCGCGCCCCTCATGCTGCGCAACGAGCTCACCGGCGTGCTGGGCATCGTCAATCGCCGGGAGCGGGCTGCCTTCACTTTGAGCGATGTACAGATGCTGCATGCCATCACCAGCCAGATGGACACGGCCATCTTCGAGAGCTTGCAAACCCAGCGGCTGCGCAACGCCTTCGGGAAGTGCGTCGGGCCGCAGGTGATGAACCGGCTGCTGACGACCGACGACGCCGACCTGCTGAGCAGCGAGCGCTTTCCCATCACCACGCTGTTCTCCGACATTCGCGGCTTCACCGACATGGCCAAGCGCCTCGCGCCCGAAACGCTCCAGGCCGTCCTCAACGACCATCTCTCTGCGCTGTCCGATCTGGTGCTGCGCTACGAGGGCACGCTCGACAAATACATCGGCGACTGTGTAATGTGCTTCTTCAACGCGCCGGAACGACAGGCCGACCACGCCCTGCGCGCCGTGCGGCTGGCGCTGGACATGCAGCGCGCGCACCGCACCGTGATGGAACGCTGGCGCGACCGGCTGGCCCTGCCACCCATCGGCATCGGCATCAGCACCGGCGAGACGCTGGTGGGCAACTTCGGCTCAGTGCGCCGGCTGGAGTACACGGTCATCGGCTACGACGTGAACTTGGCCGCGCGCCTGTGCAGCACCGCCGAAGCCGGTCAGACGCTCATCAGCCAGAGCACCTACGACCTGGTGCGCGACTTCGTCGTCGCCGAAGCCCTGCCCCCTATGACGCTCAAGGGCATCATCGGCGAGGTACGCTGTTGGAACGTGACCGCGCTGAAGTAGTCATAGATTGAAAAGTTCAATTTTCAACCCACCATAGAATAAGGAAGGCTCCACATGTCCCTCACCTACACCTGGCTTGGCCACGGCACCGGTCTACTGACCGTGGACGGCACGAAGATTCTGGTAGACCCCTTTCTCAACGACAACCCCAAGGCGGCGATAAAGGCCGACCAGGCCGAGGCCGATTACATCCTCGTCTCACACGGCCATGGCGACCATATCGCCGATGCCGCGGCGATTGCCAAGCGCACCGGTGCACTGGTCATCAGCGTCTTCGAGATTGCCAACTGGCTGGGCAATCAGGGCGTGAAGACGCACGGTCAGCATCTGGGCGGCGGCTATCACCATCCATTCGGCTACCTTAAGCTGACCCAGGCCGTGCATGGCTCCGGCCTGCCGGACGGCAGCTACGGCGGCAACCCGTGCGGCTTCCTGCTGACGGCCGGCGGCAAGAAGGTTTACCTGGCCTGCGACACCGGCCTGTTCGGCGATATGAGCCTGATCGGCGATGAGGGGCTGGACCTGGCCGTGCTGCCCATCGGCGACAACTTCACCATGGGGCCGGACGATGCCCTGCGCGCCGCGAAGCTGCTGCGGGCCAAACACATCATCCCCGTACACTACAGCACCTGGGACTTGATTGCGCAGGACGCCGAGGCTTGGGCTAAGCGCGTCGAGGCCGAGACCACCTCGAAGGTGCACGTGCTCAAGCCCGGGGAGAGTTTGAGTTTGTAGGAAGTAAGGAGCGGCAAGTGAAGGGGGTATTTAGGGCGAAGCCGTTATAACACGAACGGGCACGAATACCGGGCGAATGACCACGAATACTTCAAGTTCTCTCCCTCGTGTTCATTCGTGCTCATTCGTGCTCATTCGTGTTCTCCCCATTCGTGTCCCCTCATTCGTGCCCATTCGTTGCCATTCGTGTCCATTCGTGCTCCCCCTATTCGTGTTCATTCGTGTTCTCCCCATTCGTGTCCATTCGTGCTCTCCCTATTCGTGTTCATTCGTGTCCCCGCTGTTCGAACCGCGAAGACGCGAAGGGCGCGAAGGACGCGCAAAGTTCTTCGTGTGACCTTCGTATGACTCCGTAGGCTCAGCATCTTCGCAATCAAGGTGATTTTCGAGAGCAATTCTTCAGCGCTCAGTGGCAACACTGAGCGAGTTTACTCGCGCAGCGTTTCGCGCGCTGGCATCACGGCCAAGAAGTCGCGGTTGAAGCGCTCGGTGTACGTTTCAATCAGAGACGTGAGGCGCGCCGAGTCGGGCGAGACCAGGATGAGGCCGGCGTGATACGGCTTGACCAGTCGCCACACAACCTCGAAGTCCTGATAGCCGTCCAGGTTGGGCCATTCCTGTCGGGCCAGGCAATGGATTACGGCGAAATAGTCGTTGCGCGTTTTGGGCAGGTGGTAAGGCTCGCCGCGCAGGTGGGCCAGCTCGATTTTGACCCACTCGGCCCACAGGTTGAGTCCGGCAGCAAGTTCGATGCCGTCGGCGATGTTGGCCCCGCCGACGCGCGCCGCGCATTCGAGAAAATAGAACTGACCGTCGGCGTGCGCCCGGATGAACTCGGCGTGGGTGGCACCGCGTGGCAGGCCAAACACTTTGAGCAGCTGCCGGTTGAAATCAAGCAGCACCGCAGTTTCCGGCGCGGCACGGTCTAGGCTGCGGGTGTAGAAGACGCCACCGCTGTGATACACATCCAGCGGCGGGCGACCGTAGCGGCCAGCGAGGCTGAAAATCACCTCGCCGTCGTTCACCAGCGAGTCGACGTGAAACACATCGCCCGGCAGGTATTGCTCCAGCAAAAAGAACGATTGCTCGTCGCCCAGCGCTTCGAGCTGTGGCCAAAGCTCGTCTGGTGAGTTGATACGACGAATGCCGGCCGAGCTGGCCTCGCCGCGCGGTTTGAGCAGCCATGGGCCGGGCACACGCGCCATGAACTCACGCAGGCGCTGATGGTTGAAGACGCCGCAGAACTCCGGCACGCGCAGGCCGCCATCGTGCGCCAGCTGCCGCATCGCCAGCTTGTCGCGGAAACGCCGGGCGACGGATGTGCTCAGGCCCGGCAGGCGGAGATGCTCACGCAGCTCGGCGGCGGTCACCACCTCGAAATCATCGAGCGGGAAGACAAAGTCTATGACGCGCGTGCGCGCCAGATAGCTGACGGCGTTGATGACCTCGCGCAGGTTAAGGAGCGTGGGTATGAAGAAGACTTCATCCAGGCTCTCGCGTGGCCACTTGGCATGCTGGTCTTTCTGATGAGCAAGCAGCAGCGTGCGGCAGCCGAGGCGCTTGGCTTCGCGAATAGCGGCCTGGCCCTTGAACTCGCTCGTCAGGAACAGCAGCGTCAGCGGAGGGGACATGTACGTTTCTTCGATGGAGGTGAATGAGCGCGATTATAACTGGTGCCGTAGGGAAGAACAGGCTGGGCCGAACCAAACAAAGAAAAAGCCCGCCGGCAGGGCGGGCACTTGGATCGGGATCAGCTCAATAAAACCAGAGGAGGTAGCTGGTCGGTGTCTTGGTCATCAGCCCCTGATAGCTTACTTGGACTTCGACTGCAATGACCGTGCCCGCTTTGTAGCGGCCGGCGTTGAACGACGCTGAGGTGACGCCGCGGCTATCGGTAGGGGACAGAGGCAGAGACTGCGCACCGTCAGGGTAGTGAATGATGGCCATCACGAGCGCGCTTTGAACCGGAGCGTTCAACTGATCCGTGACGGTGACGTGAACGGTCTGAGTCGCGCCGCGCCTGATTATGGGGCTGGCAACTGTAGCACGGGCGCGCAGCTGAACAACGGCAAAAGATGCGCTATTGTCGCTCAGCCTGGGGATTTCGTATGTCCGGTCGAGTTTTTTCTCGTCGCGATAAATCCTGCCCAGCGGCGCCACGCTTACCCGTTGCCCTTCAGGCCGGCCCGGGTGGAACTCCATGCGCGCACGTTGAAACCACTGCACCAGCCGATCCTTCTCCAGGTACATCGAAGAGATGGGATAACCAAAGCGGTCAAGCTGGCCGTGTTCGTTGTAATACTTTAGAAACGAATGGCAGACGGCATGGCCGAACTGTGGGAAATAGACGCAGCTCGGGTCGGTCGGTGAGGGGATCTGATTGACCGGGATGGGGGGTTGACGTTTGCCCAGCTCTTCTCCCAGCAATCCCAATTGAATCTTGTACGGATCCGGATTGTAAGGATGATACTCCATCCGGACGTTCTGGAAGTACTGCACCAACAGCCCTTTCTCGATGTAGGCATAGGTGATGGGATAGCCGAATTCTGCAACGCCACCCCTGGCCTCAAAATAAGCGGCAAACGTGGGATCGACGGCATGGCCGGTCTGTGGGAACGGCGTCGGTGCGGAAAGTGGATTTTGTGCAAAAGCGTTTGGAACGGCAAGAAGGCTGAGCGCAATCAGCCAAACGAGGAGCATCCTGGTGCCTGTTACGCCACGACAGAACATGGAACCGACTCCTCCGGAAATCTCTTTTGCTTGCCGCAATGCCTGGCGCATCGCGTCGTTCAATCTGCAACGCGGCGAGAAAACGTGAATGAAGTCTGTGCTCGCCACGTTACTTTCCGGCAAAATGGAAACTTATTCCAATCCGGGTATGTATGAGTATACCAGACTTTTTACCTACCGGACTAGACCCGGCATGTGAATTGCTGGACTAAGGTCATCAATCTTCTCCCCGCCGTAGGCGGCAGTAGCTGTCATAACGTGAGGCCGCAATCTGCCCGGCGGCAACGGCCTGACGGACGGCGCAACCCGGTTCATGCAAATGGGTACAATCGCTGAAGGCGCAATAGGGGACGAGCAGTTTGATTTCCACAAAGTAACTATCCAGCTCTTCCGGCTCAATGTCCCAGAGTGCCAGCGCGCGCATGCCCGGCGTGTCCGCTACGTAGCCGCCTTCCTCCAAAGGCAACAGCTCCGAGTAGACGGTGGTGTGCCGGCCCTTTTGGGTCGCCTCTGAGACGGCACGCGCTTTCAGTCCCAGCCCGGGCTGGATGGCATTAAGCAGGCTGGACTTGCCCACGCCCGACGGCCCGGCCAGCACCGAGAGCTTACCGCGCAGCCGGGCACGCAGCTCATCGAGGCCAATACCGGTGCGCGCTGACGTGTAGATGACCGGATAGCCTAGCGGCGGATAGATACCGAACAGCGCCTCGGCCTGTTCACGTGCTACCAGGTCTATCTTGTTGGCGCAAATCAGCGCCGGCAGGTGCGAGGCCTCGGCCATCACCAGAAACCGGTCGAGCGCCCGCAAGTGTGGTTCCGGCTGTGCGCAGGCAAAAACGAAGACGGCCTGATCCGCATTGGCGATGATGACCTGTTCCCGCGCCCGCTCCGCCGCACGCCGGCCGGTGCGGCCTGAACCGGAGGGCGCCCGCCGCGCCAACACAGTTCGGCGCGGCGCAACGGCCTCAATCATCCCTCGCCCGTCC
>JANWXR010000112.1:0-2226 GCA_025057205.1 Anaerolineales bacterium
GGATTTCGGTGGTGGTCAGGCCGCGCTTGCGCGAGAGGCCGCCCGGCTCCACGTTCCAGGCCCGCTCCCATTTGGCGGCGTTCTCCTCCTTGTCCACCTCCATGTAGCCGGGATAGTGGAACGGCATCGCGCCGGAGTCGGAGGCGCCCTGTACGTTGTTCTGCCCGCGCAACGGATTCAGGCCGGTGCCCTCGCGCCCGATGTGGCCGGTGAGTAACGCCAGATGGATCAGGCTGAGCGCACTGGCCGTGCCGGTGCTGAGCTGGCTGATGCCCATGCCCCAGTAGATGGCAGCGCTTTTCGCCGTGGCGTACATCCGCGCGGCCTCGATGATCAGGTTGCGGTCCACGCCGGAAATCATCTCGGCATATTCCGGCGTGAACTTCTCGACGGATTGGGCGAACTCGTCGAAGCCCTCCGTCCGCTCGCGGATGAACTTCTCGTTGTAAAGTTTTTCCTTGACGATGACGTGCGCCATGGCGCTGAAGACGACGGTGTTCGTGCCCGGCCTGAGCGGCAGCCAGAGCGTGGCGAAGTCACATAGCTCGATGCGGCGCGGGTCAACAACGATGAGCTTTGAGCCGTGCTTCTTTACCGCTGCCTTCATCTGCAGGGCAATGATGGGGTGGTTCTCGGTGGTGTTGGAGCCGGTGACGATGAAGACATCGGTCTTGACGACCTCGGCGGCGGTGTTGCTCATGGCCGAGGTGCCGAGCGATTTGAGCAGGGCGGCGACCGAGCCGGCGTGACACAGGCGCGTGCAGTGGTCCACGTTGTTGGTGCGGAAGAGCGCGCGGAACATCTTTTGGAGCAGGTAGTTGTCCTCGTTGGTCGCCTTGGCGCAGCAGTACACGGCCATGGCGTCCGGGCCGTCGCGGCGGTAAATCTCCACCAACCGGTCGGCCACATAGTCCAGCGCCTCGTCCCAGGAGACCTCGCGCCACTCGCTCCGATCGGCAGCAGGCATGCGGTGGCCTGGCCGCTGCGGCGTCTTACGGATCAGGGGCGTTGTCACGCGCTCCGGGCTGTAGATGAAGTCGTAGCCGAAGCGACCCTTGACACACAGGTTGCCGTGGTTCACCACACTATCGAAGGGCGAGGTGACGCGATAGATGAAGTCACCCTTGAGATGCAGCTCGAGTGTACAGCCCACGCCGCAGTAGGGGCAGGTCGTTGTAACGACACGGTCTGCGTTGAGCATAGACAGCTCCTGTTCCATTGCCGGTCGAAAGTTGTGCGTTCAACATCTACAGCGCAATCAACACAATCGCCAGCAGCGCCGCGCCGACGCCCAGCCATTGGCCGGCGCTTAGCCGCTCTCTGAGCACAAGCGCTGCCAGCATCACCGTCGAGGCCGGGTACAGAGACGAGAGTACCGCAGCGACATCGAGCCGGCCCATCTGCGCGGCCAGCGTGAAGAAGGCATTGCCGCCCGCGTCCAGCACACCGGCCAACGCGGTGAGCGGCCAAGAGGTGCGACCGGGCCACAGCCACCGCCTCCGGGGCAGTGTGGCGCCTACCATCAGCGTTACCGAAGCAAGGCGCGCGGCGACCAGCGGCCAGAACACGGCGCGGTCATTGGCGCGGTCCATCAGCACGAAAAACAGCCCAAAGCCCAGCCCGGCGACCAACGGCAGGGTCAGTTCGTTGAGCTTGAAGCTGAGCGAACCCTCGGGCTTGGAGAGCAGCCAGACGCCGGCCAGCGCGAAGCCGAAGCCGGAGAACTGAAGCGCGGTTGGCAGGCCCTGCGTGAACGCCGCGATGACGACGGGCAGCGCCGCCGCCAGCACCGCCGAGAGCGGCGCGACCAGGCCCATCCGCCCGGAGGCCAGCCCGCGATACAACGCCAATAGGCCCACCGAGCCGAACGCGCCCGCCGCCGCGCCCCAGGCCAGGTCAGCGCCGGGCGGCAGCAATTCCCGAAACGCCAGCGCCAGTCCGATAATTAGAACTACGCCGACCAGCTGCGAGCCGATGACGACGCTGTACACGCCAACGTGGCTCGCGCCCGCGCGGCGCGTCGCCAGCCCGCCGCTGAAATCGCCCGCGCCCCAGCTGATGGCGGAGAGTAGGCCGAAGGCAATCGAGTTGAAGATTCCAGATTCCAAGGTGCCAGTTCTCACTTCAGTCTTTAGTCTTTAGTCTTCAGTCTTCAATCCTCAACCCCGACCCCTCCGCCGCCGCTGCGCCCGCGTCATGTTCATAATCTCGTCCGGCGTCTTGCCC
>JANWXR010000112.1:2326-6498 GCA_025057205.1 Anaerolineales bacterium
TCTTCAATCCTCAACCCCGACCCCTCCGCCGCCGCTGCGCCCGCGTCATGTTCATAATCTCGTCCGGCGTCTTGCCCTCCTGCAGCAGCCACTCGCGCTTGGGCTTGAGCGCGCCCGTCGGACACACGCCCACGCACTGGCCACAGAACACGCAGGTGGTCTCCGGCATCGCCTTGTCATAGAAGGTGCCGATCTGCGTCTCGAAGCCACGCCCGTCGAAGTTGATGGCGTAGGTGTACTGGGCATCATCGGCGCAGACTTGCACACAGCGCCAGCACAGAATGCACTTGCTGTAGTCGCGCACATACATCGGGTTGTCATCAATCACCGGGCGCTCGCGGCGCTGCGCTTCGGGGAAGCGCGCCGGGTCGGCGTTGTAATCGGCCAGCTGCTCCTGAATCTCCGGCGCTTCGGACAGGTCTACGGCGGAGTTGAGCATCTCGACGATGGTGCGGCGGCTGCGCTCGACGCGCGCGTTGCGCGTCTGCACCTTCATCCCTTCGGCCACAGGGACGAGGCAGGCCGGCTGCAGCAGCCGCATCCCTTCGACCTCGACCACGCACATGCGGCATAGGCCGTTGGCCGTGCAGTATTCATGATAGCAAATCGTCGGAATGGATATGCCGAGCTGTGCGGCGGCTTTGAGAATCGTCGTCCCGGCGGGGACGGTAATAGACTTGCCGTCAATGGTGAGATGGATGTTAGTCATTTTGTTTGGAACCGCGAAGATGCGAAGAACGCAAAGGGCCTCGCTAAGAAGCTAAAGTTTATGTGCCATTCGCTTGATTCCGTCTTTCATCAGCCTAACGTTCCAATTGAGTAGGAAACCCAAGCGACAATCCTTCAGCTTGAGATAGGTCAGCAGCTGCGCCTCGTGAGTCGGCAGCAACGAGTCAACACACTTGTTCTCGATGATAATTGCGTCTTCAATCAACATGTCTATGCGATAGCCTGCGTCAATCCTGTGACCGTCGTAGAGCGCGGTTCAACTCTCTTTCTCTTTTGCAACTCCTTCGCGTCCTTTGCGGCTTCGCGGCTCAAAATCAACTCTCAAACAACTCCGGCCAGAGCTTCATCGCGCTGAGCACGGCGCCGGCCGCCGTCTGGCCCAGGCCGCACAGCGAGGCATCGGTCATCGTCCAGCCTACGTCCAGCAGGCGCTCCTTATCGCCGGGCAGGGCCTGACCGCGCGCCAGCCGTTCCAGAATCTCATACTGGCGCTGTGTGCCGAGCTGGCACGGGTAACACTTGCCGCACGATTCGTGCGCGAAGAAGCGCCCCAGTCGCAACAGCACCTGACGCATATCGCGCGTGTCGTTGAAGACCATCACCACACCGGAGCCGAGCGGCAGCCCGACCGCGCGCAGGTCTTCGAAGGAGAGCTTCACGTCCAGATGCTCCGCCGTAGCGAACGCGCCCGCCGCGCCGCCGAACAGGATGGCGCGCAGCCCGCCGCCGACCACGCCGCCGGCCAGGTTCTCGATGAGGTGGCGAATGGTCACGCCGAAGGGCACTTCGTATAGGCCGGGCCGCAGCACGTCGCCGGAGACGCAAAACAGTTTAGGGCCGGTGGACTTCTCGGTGCCGAAACGATGAAAGGCCTCTGGGCCGTGCGTGATGATGTATGGGATTTTGGCCAGCGTCTCGACGTTGTTGATGGCTGTGGGCTTGCCGAACAGGCCGTAGGTGGCGGGGAAGGGCGGCTTGATGCGCGGAAAGCCGCGCTTGCCCTCGATGGACTCGAACAGCGCAGTCTCCTCGCCGCAGATGTAGGCGCCCGCACCGCTGCGCACCTCCACGTCCAGCGCATAGCCCGTGCCCAGCACGTCCGGCCCGAGCAGGCCCGCCGCATAGCACTCATCCACCGCCGCCTTCACCCGTTCGAGGGCTGTGGGATACTCGCCGCGAATGTAGAAATAGATACGGTGCGCGCCGATGGCGTACGCGCCGACCATCGCGCCCTCCAGGATGCGGCACGGGTCGCCCTCCAGCAGGATGCGGTCCTTGAACGTGCCCGGCTCGGACTCGTCGGCGTTGACCACGAAGTATTTGGGCGAGCCTTTGGCATTGGCTGCGCCGTCCCATTTGATCCAAGTGGGGAAAGCTGCGCCGCCGCGTCCCACCAGCCCGGCATCGTTCACCAGCTTAATCACCTCCGCCGGGGCCATCTTCTCGCCGAGGGTGCGGCGCAGGGCCTGCATCCCACCGACGGCCTGATACTCGGTCAGCGTCATCCGCCGCCCGCGCCCGGCCAGCGGCGTGACAATGCATAGGTCGCCGCCGACGTAATCCTCAGGTGGGCGGCCCTTGCCGGAGAGCACACGGTCGAGCTGCGACACCTCGACGTGCGCAAAGGAGACGGTCTTGGCAGGGCGCGTGTCGTTGAAGGTGAGGTTGACGGCGGGCGCGCAGTTGCACAGGCCGAGACAGGGCGCACGCTCGACGGTATAAGCGCCGTCGGCAGAGGTTTCATTGACGCCGCAACCGGTCCGGCGGCAGGCAGCCTCCAGCACCTCGTCCGCGCCGCGCATCCAGCAGGCCGGGTCGGTGCAGACGCGGATGATGGTGCGGCCCACCGGCTCGCGATAGAGCAGCGCGTAGAAGTCAATCACGCCGTGCACGTCCGCCAGCGGCACGCGCAGTGCTTGGCCGATGGCGGCAGCGACGGGTTCAGGGAGGTAGCCGTAGAGGGCTTGCGCCTCCTGCAGCGCCGGGAGCAGGCCGGGGCGGCCCTGCGGCGCGTAGCGTTCCAGGATCGGGCGAAGCGGCGTTAAGTCGAGCGTATCGGATCGAACCACGGGCTTCCTTCTCTGAGCGGGGACTACGGCAAGTTTACTCCGCTTTGGCCGGACTCTCCAGCCGAAGTTATGGCAGATGGCTTGTGACCGGGGCACAACGTGCGCGGCTATGTTTGATATGATTGGCGGCCATGAAGCTCTGGCCGACTCGTCACGTCGCTCTAAGCGTCGCAACCGGCCTCTTCCTGATTCTGGTTTGGTTCTACTGGCCGTTCAGCGTAGATGATGCCTACATCTCGTTCACGTACGCGAAGAACCTGGTCGCAGGCAGGGGCTTGACCTACAACGGTGTGCTCGTCGAGGGCTACTCGAATTTTCTGTGGACGCTGTTGAGCGCACCCTTCATTGCGCTGGGCGGCGAGCCGCTCTTCTGGGCGCGCCTGGTCAGCGTGGTATGTGCGCTGCTCAATCTGTGGCTGACCGAGAAACTTATCCGCCAGCTCAACCCCGGCATTGGAACATCTGAGACGCTGCCGGCGCTGGCCTCGCTTGCGACCTGGGCGCCGTTCGTGATGTGGACGGTGGGCGGCCTGGAGACTGCGCTGATGAGCATGCTGGTGACCGCCTGTGTTTACCTCGAGCTGCGCGCGCCGTCCGCCGCGTTCTCTTGGTCATGGGCTACTGCGTTGGCCGCCGCGCTCACCCGGCCTGAGGGTGTGCTGCTCTTTCCTCTGGTGTTGGGCTTTCAAACCCTCGTCACGCGCCGCTTCTGGCGGCACATCGCCATCTCCGGCCTGTTGCTTGGTGGGCTATATGGTTTGTTCCTTCTCTGGCGCTTCGCCACCTACGGCGAGTGGGTCCCGAACACCGCCTTTCTCAAGCTTGACCCGGGGCCGGAGACGGCGGCGCGCGGCGGCGCCTGGCTTCTGGGATTCTTCGCGCTGCGCCCGTTGCTGGGAGTCATCATGCTGCTGGCTCTCTTTGCTCTGTTGCGCGACCGGCGCCGGCTCGCGCCCGGCAGGCTGCTCGTGATGGGTGGGCTGGCGGCCTTTACTTTCTTTGTGTTGTACTCCGGCCCGGACTGGATGCCGCAGCACCGCTTCCTTGTACCGGCACTGCCGCTGCTGAGCGTGGTCTTGGCGCGGGCGCTGTACGCCTTCGACTGGAAGGCGGAGCGTTGGGCGAAAGTTGTCACGCAGTCTCTGGTCATCGGTTCACTTGTGCTGGAGCTGTTCTTCGCCGCGACCGGCTACATCCCGTTCGCCCGCCATTTTGGCCGCTTCACCGAGGGCCTGGTGGAAGGTGGACTTTGGATCAGGCAAAACACTGCGCCGACCGACGTGATTGCGGTGGTGGATGCAGGCGCGCTGGCGTACTATAGCGAGCGCCGCGCCGTGGACATTCTCGGCCTGAATGACTCCCACATCGCCCGTT
>JANWXR010000113.1 GCA_025057205.1 Anaerolineales bacterium
CGCAGCGTGGACAGCCCGTTCAACACCTATCGCGTCTCCGGCCTGCCCGCCGGGCCGATCTCCAACGTGCGCGCCGGCTCCCTGCGGGCCGCCGCCAACCCGGCGCAGACCGGCTACTACTTCTACCGCGCCGCCTGCGACGGCAGTGGCCGCCACAACTTCGCAGCAACCTATGAGGAACACCTGGCCAATGCGTGCCCATAAATGCGCAACACGGAATACGCAATACGTATTCCGTATTGCGTATTCCGTATCCCGTATTGCACTCTTCTTCCTACTTCCTACTTCCTACTTCCTTTCCAGCTGCCTCCCCGTCACGCGCCCCGTCGTCAAAATCGGCCTGGTCGCGCCGTTCGAGGGCCGCTACCGCAACCTGGGCTATGAAGTGATTTACGCCGTGCGACTGGCCGTGCGTGAGGCGAACGCAGCGGGCGGCGTGGCCGGCTATTCGATAGAGCTGACGGCGCTGGACGACTCAGGCGACCCGGAGATGGCCGCCGAGCAGGCGCGCAAGCTGGCGACCGACCCGCAGGTGGTCGCCGTGCTCGGCCACTGGCTGGACAGGACAACGGCTGCCGCCGCCCCCGAGTACGAACGGCTAAAGCTGCCGCTGCTCGTCCCCGTCGCCTCGGCAGAGCTGCCGGATTCGGTTTACCGGCTCTGGATTTCTCCGTGTATGCTCGTGGCCGATTCGGGCTGCTTCAACACGTGGGAAGAACTCTCGCTGGCCGGCAACATGCCAATCACGCTGACCAGCCCGATCCCCCTGCCCTCGGACTCAACCGACCTCGCCTTCGCCGAACGATACCGCGCCCTCTCCAACGGCGTCGAGCCGCGCTTCGCTGCCGTGCTGGCCTACGATGCGGCCCGCCTGCTGCTCGACGCGATTGCGCGCGACATCGCAGCCAACGGCGCACCGAGCCGCAATGGCGTGCAGGCGCAGCTGGCACAGACCAACTACGCCGGCCTGAGCGGCCTATTCAGTTTTGATGCGGACCGCGAGTGGCGTCGCGTAAGCCGGGAATGGATGAAGTATGTCTGGCGAGAGGGAGAACTGCTTAAGCCGTAGTCACGGCCCGTCACCTGCTCCGCAGCACCTTGTAAAACAGCGGCAGCGGCCGGACGCGCTGAGTGGTGAAGCGGTGCGCCGCCAGCGCCCGCTCGCGGGCCGCGGCCAGCTTCTCCGCGTCGTTGGCGTGGATGGTGAACAGCGGCTCGCCCTGCTGCACGCGGTCGCCGACTTTGTGGTGGACGATTATCCCGACGGCATAATCAATCGGGTCGCCCTTCTTAGCGCGGCCCGCGCCCAAGTCCACCGCTGCCAGGCCGATCTCGCGCGCGTTGACTTCGGCCAGATAGCCGCTGCGCGGCGCCGCCACCGTCTCCACCAGCGCCGCTTTCGGCAGGAGTTCAGGGTCGTCTATCACACGGACATCGCCGCTCTGCGCCGCCACCATCTGCCGCAGCTTCATTAGCGCGCTGCCGTCCGCCAGCGCCGCTTCGAGTAAGGCGCGCGCCTGTTTGGAAGTGCGTGCCCGGCCGGCCAACCGCAGCAGGTGCTCGCCGATATGCAGGCAATGTTCACGCAAGTCTGCCGGGCCGCCATTGCGAAGCGCGTCCAGCGCCTCACGCAGCTCCACGGCGTTGCCCACCGCGTAGCCCAGAGGCTGGTTCATATCCGAGAGCACGGCCACCACCTTGCGCCCGGCCTTCCTGCCGATGCTGACCATGGCCTGCGCCAGCGCAGTCGCGCTTTTTAGATCTTCCATGAACGCGCCGTTGCCGACCTTTACATCCAGCACGATGGCCTGCGCGCCGCCGGCGAGCTTCTTGCTCATCACACTGCTGGCAATAAGCGGGATGCTTTGTATCGTGCCGGTCACGTCGCGCAGCGCGTAGAGCTTGCCGTCGGCGGGAGCCAGATTGGCCGATTGCCCGGTAAGCACCAGGCCGATCTCTTTGAGCTGGCGCTTGAATTGCTCGGTGCTCAGGCTGAGGTTGATGCCGGGGATGGATTCGAGTTTATCCACCGTGCCGCCGGAGAAGCCCAGCCCGCGCCCGGACATTTTGCCGACCGGCACGCCGCACGCCGCCACCAGCGGCTCCACCACCAACGTCACCTTGTCGCCCACACCGCCGGTAGAATGCTTATCCACCGCAAAAGGCACGGTATCGCTCAGGTCAATCATCTCGCCGGAGCGCGCCATGGCCAGCGTCAGCTCGGTCATCTCGCGCGCCGTCATGCCGCGAAAGTAAACGGCCATCGCCCAGGCGGCGGCCTGATAGTCGGGGATGTCGCCCCGCGTCAGGCCGGTGATGAAGAAGCCAATTTCATCGGGAGTCAGCTCATGCCCATCGCGCTTGCGGATGATGATGTCAACGGCTCTCAAGGCTCTCGACACGCACGCCACACCTGCCAGGTTCGCCAACCGTGTCAGCCTGTGTTCGTCCGCGTCCCCAAAAGTTCGGCGGATAAGCGCGCCGTATTATAATCCGCACACCCCCGTTTTCAGCGCCATCGGACGCACACCCTCATGACCCAGACCTGTGACCTGCTCCTCACCAACGCCATCGTGCTGACGATGGACGCGGACTTCAACCGATATGCCCCCGGCGCGGTGGCGGTCAGCGGCGACCGCATCGCCGCCGTCGGGCCGGAAAGGGAAGTAACCGCAGCCTACGCCGCCACCGAGACGGTGGACTGCGGCGGCAAGGTGCTCTTGCCCGGCCTGATCAACGCCCACACTCATGCGCCGATGACGCTGCTGCGTGGCCTGGCCAACGACCGCCGGCTGGACGTCTGGCTGCTCGGCTACATGATGCCCGTCGAGCGCGAGTTCGTCAGCCCGGACTTTGTGCGGCTGGGCACCGGGCTGGCCTGCGCCGAGATGATTCGCTCCGGCGTCACCTGCTTCGCCGACATGTACTACTTCGAGGAAGACGTGGCGAAGGCGGCCAGCGAGGCCGGCATGCGCGCACTGTGCGGCCAGACCGTGCTCAAGTTCCCCTCGCCGGATGCCAGCTCCTACGAAGACTCGCTGGCAATGGCCCACGATTTCATCCGCCGCTGGAAAGACCACCCGCTCATCGTCCCTGCGCCCGCGCCGCACGCACCCTATACCTGCACCGCCGAAATCCTGACGGCCTGCGCCGAGCTGGCATTGGAGTTCGACGTGCCGCTGCACATCCACCTCTCCGAGACCGCCCTCGAAGTAGAGAACTCGCGCAAAGAGCACGGGATGCCCGTCATCCCCTGGGTCAAGCGTCAGCGCCTGCTGGAGGCCAAAGTACTGGCCGCTCACTGCGTCCACGTGGATGAAGGCGAGCTGCGCTCGCTCAAGGGCGCCAATGCCGGCATCGCCCACAATCCGACCAGCAACCTCAAGCTGGCCTCGGGCGTGGCGCCGGTGCCCAAGATGCTCGAACTGGGGCTGAACGTCGGCATCGGCACCGACGGACCGGCCTCCAACAACGACCTCGACATGTTCGAGGAGATACGGCTGGCGGCGATCCTGGCGAAAGGCATCAGCGGCGACCCGACCGCCCTGCCCGCGCGCGAAGCGCTACTGCTGGCGACGCGACTCGGCGCGCAGGCGCTGCACCTCGGCCACCTAACCGGCTCGCTGGAGCCGGGCAAACGCGCCGACTTGATCCTGGTGGACACGCGCCGGCTGCACAACCTGCCGCACTTCCATCACGACCCCAACGACGTGTATTCGCAGCTCGTTTATGCGGGCAAATCCACCGACGTGACCGACGTAATGTGCAACGGCCGCTGGCTGCTACGCGCCGGGCAACTGCTCACCGTCAACGAAAAGGATTTGCTGCTGGCCGCCGAGGATTACGCCCGCCGTATTGACCACTTTCTTATCCAGCGCGAGGGCAGCGTGCTGCAAAAGCTCATCGCCATCGGCGGCGCGCAGGAGGAGGAGAGCTTCGAAGTGCAGGTCAAGGCGCGCATCCCCACCGATACGCAGGTGCTTGATGTGCTTCGCAGCAAGGCCGTCACCATCATCCGCGAGCGGCACTACCACGAATACGATGCCTACTTCTTCTTCGCCGACCCGGCCCAGGGCCGCCTGCGTTACCGCGAGGACGAGTTCCTCGACGAGAAGGGCAACGTCACGCGGATGCGCGCCCGGCTGACCCATACCGGCCCGGCGCGCGAGGGCGAGTTCGGCGCGGTGCTGCTCTCGCGCTCGCGCTACTTCGCGCCGGCCACCTACTCGCAGCGCTTCTACCGCGAATACTTCAAGCCGGTCGAGGAGCGCGAAGTGGAGAAGGATCGCCGGCGCTGGCTGGTGGCCTACAAGGGCGTAGAGTTCTTCGTGAACCTCGACCGTATCATCACGCCGCCGCTGGACGGCTACTTCGTCGAAATCAAGTCGCGCACCTGGAGCCGCCGCGACGCACAGGACAAGGCGGCCATCATCCGCGAGCTGCTGGCGCTCTTCGGCGCCACGCCCGAGCAGATTGTCACCGAGGACTACGCTGACCTGGCAGCGAAAGTCTGAACCTCCAAGGAGCACGTTATGGCCGATGACTTCACCTTCGGCGGCGAGATTGTCTGGCATCCCACCCCCGACTACGTGGAGCGCGCTAACCTGACCGCCTTCATGCGCCGGCACGGCCTGGCCAGCTACGATGCCTTGATGCAACGTTCCACCACCGACATCGCCTGGTTCACCGACGCCGTGCTCAAATTCCTCGATATCCGCTTTGCCACGCCCTATCGGCGAGTCGTTGATCTCAGCCGCGGCCCGATGTGGCCACAGTGGTGCGTCGGGGGCCGGCTCAACATCGTCGAGACCTGCGTGGATGCACATTACGGCGACCCGAAGCTCGCCAACCGACCGGCGCTCGTCTGGGAGGGCGAAGAAGGCCAGACGCGCGCGCTGACCTACGCCGACCTGTATCGCGAGGTCAACCACTGCGCCAACGCGCTGCGCCAGCTCGGCTTCAAGAAGGGCGACGCCATCGGTCTGTTGATGCCCATGACGCCGGAGATCGTCATCGCCCTGCTCGCCATCATCAAAATCGGCGGCATCGTCCTGCCGCTGTTCTCCGGCTTCGGCGTCAGCGCCATCGTTACCCGGCTGAACGACGCCGGCGCAGCCGGCCTGGTCACCGCCGACGGCATGTTCCGGCGCGGACAGGTCTTCCCGCTCAAGCCCACCGCCGACGAGGCCGCCGCGCAAATCCCAACCCTGCGCGAGATGCTTGTGCTCCGGCGTGCGGGCAACCGCGTCGAGATGAAAGGTGGGCGCGACCACTGGTGGCACGACCTCGTCCCGCAGCAATCGGCCTTTGCCGCCAGCGAGATCATGGACGCCGAAGACCCGTTGATGGTGATTTACACCTCCGGCACGACAGGCCGGCCCAAGGGCGCGGTGCACACGCACTGCGGCTTCCCGGTCAAGGCTGCGCAGGATATGGCCTTCGGCACGGATGTGCACCCCGGCGATGTGATTTTCTGGCTGACGGACATGGGCTGGATGATGGGGCCATGGCTGGTCTTCGGCGCGCTGATCCTGGGCGCGACCATGTGCCTGTACGACGGCGCACCCGACTATCCCGGCCCCGACCGGCTGTGGGCGCTGGCCGAGCGGCACGGTATCACCCAGCTCGGCCTCTCGCCGACTCTGGTGCGCGCCCTCATCCGCTTCGGCGAAGAGCCGGTGAGGAAGCACGACCTCAGCCGGCTGCGCTTCTTTGCCTCCACCGGCGAGCCGTGGAACCCCGACCCGTGGCTCTGGCTGTTCAACGTGGTGGGCGAGGGCAAGCGCCCCATCATCAACTACTCGGGCGGCACCGAGATATCGGGCGGCATCGTGATGGCCAACCCGCTCCTGCCGCTCAAGCCGTGCGCGTTCTCCGCCGCCTGCCCCGGCATCGCCGCCGACGTGGTGGACGAGGAGGGCCGGCCCGTGCGCAACGCTGTCGGCGAGCTGGTCATCCGCCAGCCGTGGATCGGCATGACGCGCGGCTTCTGGAAGGACCCACAGCGCTACGTGGATACTTACTGGAGCCGCTTCCCCGGCCTATGGGTGCACGGCGATTTTGCCGCGATTGACTCCGACGGCCAGTGGTACATCCTCGGGCGAAGCGACGACACCATCAAGGTGGCGGGCAAGCGCCTCGGCCCGGCGGAGGTGGAGTCCATCCTGGTGGCGCACCCGGCGGTGGTGGAGGCCGCCGTCATCGGCGTGCCCGACGAGATCAAGGGCAACGCCGTGGTGGGCTTTTGCGTGCTGCGGCCCGGTCAGGCCGGCACGCCTGAGCTGCGCGAGGAACTGATGGAGCGCGTCGCCGCGGAGCTGGGCAAGCCGCTCAGGCCGCGCGACATCCGCTTCGTCAAAGACCTGCCCAAGACGCGCAACGCCAAAGTCATGCGCCGCCTGATCCGCGCCGCCTACCTCGGCCAGCCCCTGGGCGATACCTCCTCGCTCGAAAACCCGGCGGCGGTGGAGGAGATCAGGCA
>JANWXR010000114.1 GCA_025057205.1 Anaerolineales bacterium
ATTGCCAAGCTCTGGTGCCATGAGCTGGGCGAGCATGTTTTGGCGCAGGGCGAAGCGGCGCGCCGGATGATTGACCCTGGCCCGCAACGCGAACCGAGCCTGTTTCAACTCGGCCTCCGCTGGTTGAAGCGTTGCCTTTCGACCCATATCGCTTTGTTACCGGCTTTCCTGGCGCGCATATCGCCCCTAAGACATTTCAAAGTGGTTCGTTACAGTACTTCAGTGTAAGGGGATCAGCCACCTCTTCTACATCACCCACCGGCGATACGGCAGCATTCAGCTTTCCTGTCTCTGGACGGCACGAGCGCTGGCGCCGAGGGATCGCGCCGCCTCTGCCTTAGCCAGTTACTCCGCGCACCCAGCGCTTGATCACGATCTGCGTCGAAGCAAAGGCCAGCTCATGGGGAAGTTCATCGCAGGGGAAGTAGCGCGCTTCGTCGGCGTCGTCTCCCGGCGCAGGTGCGCCATCATCGGCCTCGGCGCGGTACACGATCAGGATGTCGGCGGTCTCCACCGCCTCACTTTTGGCGATCACGTCGAGCAGCGTGGTGACGCGCACGCGCAGGCCGGTCTCCTCTAAAGCCTCGCGCTCTGCCGCGCGGGCCGGGGCCTCGCCTGCATCCACAAATCCCGCCGGGAATGACCACTTGCCCCGCTCCGGGTCGCTCCGGCGGCGCACCATCAGCACCTGCCCATCGCGCTCCACCAGCACACACACGGCCACCTTTGGGTCAATGAAGTGAACGTGCCCGCAGGCCGGGCAGACAGGCCGCACCGCGCCGAACGCCTCGCGGTATTCCATTGCGCCGCCACAGCGCGTGCAAAACTTGATGGCAGCCATGCGGGCGTCCGGCGTCATGGCTTAATCCTAAACGAAAACCTGCTTTCCTGAGTTTTTGCGGAAGTCTCGCGCAAAGTCGCAAAGATGCAAGAGTGAGCCTGGCGGTGTGATGTCTCTGCGTAAGACAATTTCTGCTCAGTGTGCGGATAGGCTAGGCGTTAATCTCGTCGAAGCCAGGAGAAACAAGAAACGAATGGCCGGCGCGCCATTCGTTTCTTTGAGCGATGACCGGGGAATAGCTGCGCTCAGCGGCGCCGGGTGAGCCAGGTGGCGATGGCGAGGACGAGGGTGATGATGCCCAAGACGGCCGCACTCAGGGCAAGCGGCGAAAGCGGGGGTGCCGCCGGCTGCGCCGGCTCGGCGACCACGCTCGGCAGAAATACCCGCGATTCAGTTGACACGGGCGCGGGCGTCTCTGTCACGATCTGCGCCAAGCCGAACTCGGCGGCAGGCGTGGTGGTCTCTACTGTGGCGGTATCAGTGGCAATGTGCGCAGCTTCCATGCCTTCAACGACCCGAGTGCCCTCAGGCATGAGCGCCTGCTTCTCGCTTGGGGTGGCCAATGCACCCGCCTCGGCGGTCGCGGCCACCGCCGCGCTCTCGGCAAGATGCTCGGCTTCCACCGGCTGGGTCGCTATGGCCATCGGCACCGCTGCCGGAGCCAGAGTCAGAGTACTCCGATCAACTGTAAGGAAGCTGGCGGCCAGCACGACCACAAACGCGAAGGCGGAGACAGCCGTCGCCAGCCGCAGGGCGGGGAACAGCGAAGCGAGGAGCGAGGGGCGGGCGGGCCGCAGCGCCTGTGCTTGTTGCGGGCTGAGGGTGAAGTTGCGCGGCGGCTTGAGGCGCGGCAGGTCACGCAGGGCGCGCGTTTGCAGGCGCAGGTCGCGCAGGGCGGCCTTGAGTTCCGGGTCTTGCTGCAGGCGCGCCTCGAGGGCCGCCTTCTCTGCAGCGGGGAGGGCGTCATCCATGTAGGCCGACAGTTGCTCGAAATCCTGCTCAGAAATCATTCCGGAACCTCGTCCCCTAGACGATAAAGTGTTGGGAGCAGTTCCCTCTTGTCCTGCAGGCAATCGCGCAGGCGCGCGCGCGCGCGGGAGAGGCGCGACTTCACCGTGCCGAGCGCGATGTTGCGCACCGCGGCAATCTCGGCGTAATCCAGTCCCTGTACGTCGCACAGCACCACGACCATGCGCATCTCCTCCGGGAGACGGTCAAGGCAGTCCTGAATGTGGGCCGCCAGCTCACGGCGTTGGACGCGCTCTTCGGGCAGCTCGTCGGGCGAGGCCAGCACCGCTTCGGACTCTGACTCGGCGCCGTCGGGCGTGGTCAGCATGTCTTCAAGCGAGACGGACGGGCGACGCTTGCGGCGGCGCAGCTCGTCGTAGCAGGCGTTGGTGACGATGCGCAACAGCCAGCCGCGAAACGACCCGCCGCGATACGAGTCGAGGTGCTTGTAGGCGGAGAGGAAAGCCTCCTGCGTGGCATCCGCAGCGGCCGGCTCCTCGCCCAACACGCGGTAGGCGACATTGTACGCCAGCGATTGGTATTCCAGCACCAGCCGGTTGAAGGCGTCCAGGTCGCCGCGCTGCGCAGCACGGATCAGGGCCGGCTCGTCCATCGGCGACAATGATACCAAAACGTCTTCGTACATCTCGAAATAGGGCATGGCCTCCACTCCTTTCAGGTCGGCGCTGCCTTCAGGGTATGAGCCGGGGTTTACCGCCATATAACTCGCCGGTCACCGAGCAGTAACAGCCAGTTACGGCTTGGTAAAGCGAAAGTTAGGAGCCAGGGGGTATACTGAGAGCGATGTTTTTGATTCATGAAAGGCGAGGCCTATGTGTGGCCGCTTCACCCTGACCGTTGACCCCTGAGCTGCAAGAGCTATTCGGCCTGAGCGAGCCAGCGCCCCAGCCAGAGTACGTTGCCTATCAACCACGCCAGCGCACCCAAAGTCATGACGGCTACATGCTCCACCGGGTGCTGGCGCAGGAGGCGCGCGGACACCACGCTCAGCCCGAACGCGGCCAGAGCGAGCAGGCCGCGCCCGGCTTCCAATGGCAGGCCACAGCAGGCCAGAGACGAGCGCCAGCGCGCCCCAGCCGGCAAGCACGGGCGGCACGTAGGCCCAGCGCCATCCCAATGCCACGGCCCGCTCCAGGCTGATGAGCGCGCCGAGGAAACCGGAAATCATCCGGGCGCCGTGCCGGCCGGCCAGCGGCAACGGCAGCGCCGGCAGTTGCCAGCCCAAGCGGACGAGCGCGGCCCAAAGCGCAGTCAGCAGGATCAACATGGCCAGGGCCATCAAAGGGAAGCGCCAAGCGAATGGGGACGCAACCAATGTGTGTTTCTGGTCGGTGACAGGTGTCATCGCGAAAGCGTGACTTTCTACATCTTGGCTTGTTGGATAAATGTGGTCACCATAGCCGGATGACTACTGGGATGTCCGAACGCGACCAGCCTTCCCCCGAAGAAGCTTTGCCGCGGCCATCGTCCCAATCTGCACTCCGCCGCCGGCTGGGCATGCTCAAATGGCTGGCGCCCGGCATGCTGGTGCTGCTCGTGGTCGGCTATGAATTGCTGATCTCCCGGACGGTTCACGATATGCTCGGCCCAGTGCCACATTACGCGCTGGACATCCTGGTTTACGGCACCGTCGGCCCGGTGCTCATCTTCTGGCTGCTGCATTTCCTCAGCCGCTGGCTGGATGAACGCGAGACGAGCGAATTGCAGGCGACGATCCTGGCGCAGGCCCGCGAGCGCGTCCGGGCGCACCAGGAGTTAAACGACAGCACGCTGCAATCGCTCTTCGCCACCAGCCTGTTCCTCAACGCTGTCGAGGCCAACCTGCGCGACCTACCGCCGGAGGCCCGCACGCAGCTGCACGCCGCGAACCAGTCGCTGGACCGCGTCATCCGCCAGCTGCGCGAGCACCTGCTGCAACATCGCGGCTAACGCCCACACGTCTTGACGCGCGGCCAGGCCAGCGCGCCGCGCGATTAGCATCACGTGCCGGTCCTTTTCTTGAACATCTAGAGCCACAGCGTGAGCGGCAGGCGCGCCCGGACGCTGTGCGGCAGGCGCGCGGGCAGATGCGCCCACGTCCCCGGCCCGGCCTCATGCACATTATCGGCCAGGGTCAGCTGCCCTTCGCCGGCCAGAATCTGGAGGACGACCGGCACGGCGGCGGTGTGCTCGGAGAGTTCTTGCCCTGCGGCAAGGCCGAACAGCACCATACGCAACCGCTCGTCCTCCGTAAAACGTGCAGCTGAGGATGCTGTCCGGCGAGACATCGGTCAGCAACACCTGAAGATCATGCAGCGTGTAGGGAGCGGGGTTGCTCATCATTGGTCTTCACTCTTGGCGTCTTCGTGTCCCTGCGTTTTGGCATTGAAAACTCTCGTTGGCTTAACGCAAAGGCGCAAGGACGCAATGGCGCAAGAGCCCAGAGGTCTTCGCTCCTTGCGCCTGCCTTGGAGTTAAGAAATGCTCTTCGGCCTAACACAAAGGCGCAGGGACATATCCATGGCGACCGGCTCTAAGCGCGAGACGCTTTCTACACAACTTTTCATGTTTATTCGTGTTTATTCGTGGACGCCGAGAACGGCACGTTATGCCCGCACACCGTATAATCCCGTGCATGCCCATGCTTCAGTTCAAAATCAAATTCGACCTTCCGGCCAATGGAGCCGCCGTGATGCGCAGGCTGCAGGCACGCTTCACCTTGCTTACTTCATGCCCCACTGGAGGCCTACAAGCTTAGCCTGAGCACAGCAACATACGCTTGAATTTTCGAGGCGCAGACAATGCTCATTGACCCGCTAGTTCTGCGGGCACGCACGAACGAAGTGGCCGCTCGGCTGGCGAACCCCGCCGCCTGCGCTTCCGCCATCCGCCGCCTGCTGGAGGATTACACCGACCGCACCCACCGGCTCAGCCCGCGCTTGGCAGAGATGAGGCCGGATGGAGCTCGGCAAACGCCGGCCCCGGTGACGCGCGCGTTGCTGGCTGCGTTACGCAAGCCGGCGCAGGCTTCGCCTGAGGAAGCGCTGGCACTGGCCAAGGCGCTCTGGGCCGGTGGTACGCGCCCGGAACGCGTGCTGGCAGCTCAGGTGTTGGGGCTGGTGGCGAGCCGCCTGCCGGACGAGACGCTGGCGCTGGCAGATAGCTGGGTCACCGAACTGGACAGCCTGGAGACGGTGGAGGCCGTCGTCAACCATGTCTTCGGCCCACTTCTGGCCGGCGCACAGACTCAGTTCCTGCAGCGCGCGCGCGGCTGGTCGCGCCAGCCGCAGAAGTGGGTGCGTTGCCTGGGAATCACCGTCCTCAGCGCATTGGCGCGCGAGCGCAAGTGGGACGATGTGCTGTCTGCCCTCGAGCTGCTGCGACCGCTCATGGGTGAGTCCGACCCGAATGTGCGGGCGGCAATCATCACTGCGCTCCGCAACCTGGCGCGGCGCAACGCACCGGAGACGGCCCGCTTCCTGCTGGAGTTCGCCCATCGTTCCGACCACAACACGCACATGATTGTTCGCGGCGCGCTGCGCGCTCTGCCCGAGGCCGATCAGGCTCAGTTGTTGCGGGCGCTGCGCGGTTCAGGAAGCACCGGCGTGGCTTTTTAGAGTTGCCGGCGCCGGCGGGGCGGCAGGATGGTCGCGGCCCTCCAGCTGCGACGCCAAGCCCGAATCCAACAGCAATTGCGCTACGCGGTCGAGTTCTGCGTCAACGACGGCTGCCCAATCCTGTGCCTGACCCTGCCAGCCCAGACGTGCCAGGAAGACTTGCCGGTAGGCGGTGTTCTCAAACAGCCCGTGCAGATAGACTCCCCACACGTTGCCCTGTCGCCACCCAAGGCCATCGTCCAGGTACGGCTCAGCGCCCGGCCCGGCGCACGTCTGGCCATGATGAATCTCATAGCCGCATACCCGGCCGCCTTCCAGCCATCTCACTTCGCGCTGGCGCGTCGTCTTCACCGGCATGAGCGTCGTGGAGACATCGAGCAAGCCCAGCCCTTCTGTATCGCCGCTTTCAAGCTGATGGGGATCGGCGATGCGCCGCCCAAGCAGCTGCATCCCGCCGCACACGCCCAGTATTGGCGTGCCACGCCGCGCGGCTCGGACGACCTCGGCGGCCAGGCCCGTCTCACGCAGGTAGCGCAGACTGGCGGCCGTGTTCTTGCTGCCGGGCAAGATGAGGGCATGGAAGTCCTCCAACGGCTGAAAGTCGCGCACCGGCGTCACGCGCACGCCGGGTTCGGCGATGAGCGGGTCGAATTCGTCGAGGTTGCTGGCGTAGGGGTAGGCCAGCAACGCGATGTTGATCTGTCCGGGCTGCGGTCGGTCGCGGTGATGCAGCGTGTCCTCTTCGGGCAGGCGATGGGCGATGA
The DNA here is from genome assembly GCA_025057205.1 of Anaerolineales bacterium. GTDB lineage: Bacteria > Chloroflexota > Anaerolineae > Anaerolineales > UBA6663 > JANWXR01. The sequence goes on from JANWXR010000114.1 coordinate 6,231, forward strand.
GCGGGACGATGGCGACGGTGGGGACGCCGGTACGCGCCTGCAACCACTCCATCCCGTTGCCGAGCAGAGCGGGATCGCCGCGGAATTTGTTGAGCACGAAGCCTTTGTTCAGCGCCC
>JANWXR010000115.1 GCA_025057205.1 Anaerolineales bacterium
ACGCCTGTACCGTCAATTGCAAGCGCGTGGTGGAGACCACTTGGAACGGCCGCCCCGTCGAGCCGAAACACGGCGGCCCCGAGTACGAGACGCTCAGCACCTTCGGCTCGTACTGTGGCGTGAAGGACCTCCATGCCATCGCCTACGCCAACAAGCTCGCCAACGAGTACGGCATGGACACCATCGGCGTGGGCGCGACCATCGCCTGGGCAATGGAGTGCTTCGAGAACGGCGTGCTGACCGAAGCCGAGATCGGCTTCCCGGCGAAGTTCGGCGATGCCGAGGCGATGGTGCGGTTGACCGAGCTGATCGGCAAGCGAGAGGGCTTCGGCGCGACGCTGGCCGACGGCTCGCGCAAGGCGGCGGATAAGCTGGGCAAGGGCCACGACTTCCTGATCACCGTCAAAGGCGCGGAAGCACCTGCCCATATGCCGCAGGCCAAACGCTCGCTCGGACTGATTTACGCCGTGAACCCCTTTGGCGCCGACCACCAGTCCTCCGAGCACGACCCGATGATCGAGGACGGCGCGGCAGATCTGTACCTGAGCCGACTCAAGCTGCTCGGCTTCGACGCCACGCAGAAGCAATACTCGCTGGGCGAGGACAAGGTGCGCTTCGCCCTCAAGACACAGCATTTCTACTCCTTCCTAGACTCCGCCGACCTGTGCCAGTTCGTCTGGGGGCCGGCCTGGACGCTCTACGGCCCGCAGGAGACGGTGGACCTGATTCGGATGGTGACAGGCTGGCAGGACTTCACCCTCGATGAACTCATGGCCATAGGCGAGCGGCGCCTGAACATGCTGCGCGTCTTCAATGCGCGCGAAGGCATCGACCGCAAAGCGGACAAACTGCCGAAGAAGTTCTTCAAAGCCCTGCGGGGCACCGGCCCAACGGCGGGCATCGCCCTGAGCGAAGACGAAATTGACTCCGCTCTGGACAAGTACTACGAGCTCTCCGGCTGGGACAAAGCCAGCGGCAACCCAACGCCCGCCACGCTCAAGCGGCTGGAGCTGGACTGGGTGCTGTAGACGCATAGATCAGGCGCATATGCCGGAGGAGTTAGACCGTGATCATGCTGGCCGCTGGCGTCGCCATCGCCGCGCTGACGGTGGCGACGTGCCGCGACGTGGCCTATTTGCTCGTGCTGGTCTGAGCCTATCGGCCTCGTTGGTCAAGCAGGCCAGCGCACAGCTGGTGGCGAACAGCGCCTGGATGAGCGCAACCGCCATCGTTGTCGTCATCGTTGCCGCCATCTGGCTGGCACGGCGGCCCGTTCCTGCCCACGCCGGCTAATTCGGCACACGCAACCGCATCCGCCGGAAGCAGGTAAAATGGCCACATGACGCTTGCCTGCTGCACGTGTCCTCGCGCGTCGTCCGGGCGCGCCCCCAGCTTTTCAGCCTGAACCCGTTCGCCATCGAATTCGAACCAGTCGGGCCTTTTTTGTGCCCAACGGAGCCACATCGGAGGTCGCCGTGAGCCATACCATCGCCGCTCATGCAACGCTCAGCCCGGCCGGCGCGCTGTCGCTGCCAGAGGCCGAGGCCGAATTCCGCCGCGCCTACCCGGAGTATGAGCAGACTCGCGTGCTGGACGAACTACGCAATACAGAATACGCCCGTCTGGATCGGGGTGGACACATTTACCTGGACTACACCGGCGGCGGGCTGTACGCCGAATCTCAAGTGCGAGAACACCAGCAATGGCTGCTAAGCGGCGTCTTCGGCAACCCGCACTCCAGCAACCCCACCTCGCTGGCCGCCACCGAGCGCGTGGAGAACACGCGGCACCTCATCCTCGAGTTCTTCAACGCCGACCCGCGCGAGTACGTCGCCATCTTCACTGCCAACGCCAGCGGCGCGCTCAAGCTGGTGGGCGAGAGCTACCCCTTTGCGCCGGGCGGCCAGTTCCTGCTCACCTTCGACAACCACAACTCCGTCAACGGCATCCGCGAGTTCGCCCGGGCTAAGGGCGCACGCGTCACCTACACGCCCGTCCTCCCGCCCGACCTGCGCATTGACGCCGCCAAGCTCGAAGCCAATCTCCAATCATCCAATCTTCAGTCATCCAATCCTCAGTCATCCAATCTCCATCCTCGCCTATTCGCCTACCCCGCCCAATCCAACTTCTCCGGCGTACAGCACTCGCTGGACTGGGTGGCGCGCGCGCAGGCGCTGGGCTGGGACGTGCTGCTGGACGCCGCCGCCTTCGTGCCCACCAACCGCCTCGACCTGAGCGCCGTCCGGCCCGACTTCGTCTCGCTCTCGTTCTACAAAATCTTCGGCTATCCCACCGGCACAGGCGCGCTGATTGCCAGGCGAGCCGCGCTCAAAAAGCTGAAGCGCCCCTGGTTCGCCGGCGGCACCGTCGAGGTGGCCTCGGTGCAAGGCGACCGGTTCTACCTCCACGAGGGGGCGGAGGCCTTCGAGGACGGCACGCTCGATTACCTGATGCTGCCCGCCGTCGAGATCGGTCTGCGCCACATCCGGCGCATCGGCGTGGACGTGATCCACACGCGCGTGATGTGCCTGACGGACTGGCTGCTGCGGCAACTGACCGGGCTGCGCCACGCCAACGGCGCGCCCCTCGTGCGCATCTACGGCCCGACCACCACCGAGGCGCGCGGCGGCACGGTCACCTTCAACCTCTTCGACCCGGAACGGCGCTTCTTCGACCACCGGCTGGTGGAGCGCCGCGCCGGCGCCGCCCACATCTCGCTGCGCACCGGGTGCTTCTGCAACCCAGGCGGCAACGAGCTGGCACTGGGCATCTCGGCGGAGGAGCTGACGGCCTGCTTCGTCACGCATGACCGGATGACGCTTGATGAGTTCCGCCGCTGCATAGACGACAAGAGCACCGGTGCGGTGCGCGTCTCGCTTGGCCTGGCCTCCACCTTCGCCGATGTGTATCGCTTCGTCGAGTTCGCGCGTAGCTTTTTGGACAAGCGCGCTGACGAGAACGGATCGCCCCGCTTGTGGTAGGATGGCACCTGCGTCCTGACAAACAACGAGGTGTCTATGACTGCCCCGACGCAAACCGAGACGCTGCTGACCGGCGAGGACCTGCTGGCGCTGGGCGACATCGGCCCGTGCGAGCTGGTGGAGGGGAGGCTTGTCAAGATGAGTCCCACGAGGCTTGTACATGGCAAGTACGAAAGTACGAAGTTCGCCTCAGCACGGCGCTGCACCTCTTCGTCACCGCCAAAAAGCTCGGCGTCGTAGTGGCCGGCGAAGTGGGCCTGTACGTTCGGCACAACCCCGATACAATCCGGGCCGCCGACATCATCTTCATCTCCAGCGAACGGTATCAGCGCCTCAGCCGGCCTGACGGCTTTCTCGACGTAGCGCCCGAGCTGGTTGTCGAAATCCTTTCGCCCAACGGTTACTGGGTCGAACTGAATCGAAAGCTGCGCGAATACTTTGCCGCCGGCGTGCGGCTGGTCTGGGTAGTGGATCCCGCTTCGCGGCTGGTCTACGCCTATCGCTCCACGACGGACATCCGCGAATTCACAGAAGCGGAGACGCTGACCGGCGAAGACGTTCTGCCCGGTTTCAGTCTGCCGCTGGCAGAACTGTTTGCAGACTAGGCGACATCCCTTTTTCCGGCCCAAACTGGTCTGGCAACATTCGCGGGAAGACGGTAGAGTCTCTCCGAAATCGGGACGCAACTGTGCCTGCGCTGTCACCCGTTGCTCCCTGAGTTTTTCATTCCAGCCAGGAGCCTGCCATGCACTTCGACCAGTACGCTCTGCTGAGAGCCACCAGCCGCACCTTCGCGCTGTCCATCGAGCAGCTGCCCCAGCCCATCCGGGACGCCATCTGCATCGCATACCTGATGATGCGCGTCTCCGACTTCTTAGAAGACAACGAGTATATGCCGCCGGAGCGCAAGGTGCGTCTGCTACGATTGTGGGAACAGATTGTGGCCGGCAAAGCCGCGCCGGAGCAGTTGGTCGCCGAGCTTTCGGACCGCGCGCCGGAGGACGCCGACGCCGAGGCGGCGCGGCAGGCCCCGGCCCTCATCGCCGCGCTGCGCCGCCTGCCCCCCGCCCTGCAGAACCACATTGCCCTGCACGTGCGCGATACGGCGCGCGGCATGGCCCGCTGGGTGTTGCGCGGCCCTGATGTGCCGGAGGAACACGACCTGGATGATTACATGCATGAGGTGGCCGGGCGTGTGGGCTACCTGGTCACCGAAGTGTTCGCCTGGTATTCGGGCTTTGTGCGCGCGCGCAAGGACGTGCTCATGCCGCTGGCGCGCGAGTTCGGGCTGGCGCTGCAAACCGTTAACGTCATCCGCGGGCTGCGCAAGGATTACGAGCGCGGCTGGATCTACGTGCCGGAGAGCTTCTGCGCCGCCGTCAACCTGCACCGCACCGACCTGTTCGACCCGGCCTATCAGCGCCAGGCGCTGGAAGTGCTGGACAAGCTGGCGGACAAGGCCGAGCGCCATCTGCAGGGCGCACTGGCCTACGTCAAGCAACTACCGCGCTGGCTCCACGCCCTGCGGCTGGCCTGCATCTGGCCGCTGCTCTTCGCTGTGCGCACGCTGGCCATCAGCCGCCGCAACGTCAACGTGCTGATGGGCGAGGTGAAGATGACGCGCGAGGAAGTAACCGCCATCGTGCGCCATTCGACCCTGCTCGGCTGGAGCAACCACTGGCTTGACTACTACTACCGCCGCTTACGAACGCCGCCACCGGTCGAAGCGCCTCTTGTTGTCGCAAGCAAATCACCCACTTAGGGGAGCTGAAAGCTTCAGGTCATTTGGTCACGAACGGTAGATAGACTTTGGCGCAGCCTACATAGCGGAATGGGATAACGACATCATAGGACGACCAACCTTCAGCCGAGAACTGGATGTTGCCGGCAGCAGGTGTTTCAAGCAGCAAGTCCATTTTCAGACGGAAGTCTCCACAGCCCCAATTCGTGACCGGCGTTGTGGAAACATACCAGGTCCTTTGTACCGTTTGGCCGGGCGCTAAACCACAACCGGCAGCGCTGCCTGAAGTGAAGGGATTAGAGATACGCCCACGAGCATCATCAATCCAGCCGTACCAGGTGTAGAGCAGGCCAGCGGCGATTAAGTTGCTCAAAACTGAAAGGAACAAATACTTGATATTTGGTAGAGTTATTGAGCGGTAGATCGGGCGGGCTGCCCGCTTGAGGCGGGTTGCCAATGTAATAGTGAACGAACGAGCGTGACGCAATCGCCTGTGCTCGCGTTGCTATCGCTTCACCATAGACTGCGGGCGACATCTCACTGGCGATCACATCCAGGAGATAGTCAGTTTCAATCGCCACCGTCGCAGAAATGCTTTGAGCATAAGGATAAGCATAGCTTGGCTGGCCAGGATAAGCAGTGCAGCCAAACCTCTGCCGCGAAGCCGCCGTCTGTGTGCAACTCTCGACAGGCACCTGGCGCGCGCCACGACCAGGGCCGCTTTCCACCAACACATACATCTCCAACCGAACTGTTGAGGCCGGCGTGAATTGCTGCATCGGCGCCGCCTCCCCAACCAGGGGGCCTAGCCATTGCGCCAGAACGACGATCAACAGAACGCCAAGCACCAGGCCAAATCGTTCGTGAGCAGGACGAGAGAGCAACATCATTTCACCTCAACTGGAATGATGCAGATTTGATTGACGATCAGGAACCCGTCCTTATCAAGCTTTGGACAAGCGGTTGCTACGGTTCGGCCATCTGTGGACCAGGCCCAATTGGAGTTGGTGACCCAAGCGATATCCGGGTCAGACTCATCGAGGATGCGCTTCACTTCCGCAGTGGCCGCTTCTACCAAATAAATCTCCCTCGGTCCCTCGTTGCCGGAAGACCCCGGCCCGCGCGCGCCTACAACGAGAAAAAGCGGATGGTTGGGCAGCCAGGAGATTTGCCTGGGGGTGAAATCTTCGGGAAGCTTGACCTCTGTGACCAACTGAGCGTGAGCATCATAGATTTTTGTCTTCACAGCCCAACTTCGCGCCAGCGGACTATCCTGAGTGGTAAATGCGGCCAAATATCTGCCGTCAAAGCTCCAACCGAGCTGATAAGCCCAGGTTTTGCGCGGCGATTTCACGTCGCCAAGCATAATCTCGCAAATATCGCCATTACGAATATTTACGAGGTAGAGACCTTCAAAGCGAGATAGTCCAAAGTAGTCTCCTGGCGGATGCCAGAACAGGGGTGTTTTAATGACTCACCTTACGCAGCCAGCGGAGTGGGTTTGAGTTCTCGCAGGGCATCAAAAGCGGATTGGATGGCACGCAGATACA
>JANWXR010000116.1 GCA_025057205.1 Anaerolineales bacterium
AAATGCGAAAGTTCGTGGTGGTTTTGTTGTTCGGCGTGCGCGCACGCGCGCGTTGAGTTGAGACTGCTCGCTTAGTCATGGGCCAAGTTTACCATAGGAGTTACGCAGTTGCGCCCGCGCTTCCATAATATGTGGCGGTCATATCCGCCGGAAGTACGCCAGATGTGGCGGCAACCCCCGCCAACTGCGTAAGTCCTACTAGTTATTCGGATAGGCTCTTAGCGTTCTTCGCATCTTCGCGGTTCAGATAAACCTTTCCTCAGCAGAGCCATGAAGTGGATACGCGTCCACGAATTCGGGGGCCCGGAAAAGCTGAGCTACGAGGACGGCCCACAGCCGCAGCCCGGCCCCGGCCAAGTGCTGGTGAAGAACGCCGCCATCGGGGTGAACTACATTGACACCTACCACCGCACCGGCTGGTACAAGCTGCCGTTGCCGCTCACGCCGGGCGTCGAGGCAGCGGGGACGGTGGAAGCCGTCGGCGAGGGCGTGACCGAGTTCAAGCCCGGCGACCGGGTGGCCTTCTTCACCGGACCCGGCCACTACAGTGAATACTCCACGCCGCCCGCCGACCGTTGCGTGCCCATACCCGCCGGCCTGGACGAACGCTCCGCGGCCGCCGCCCTCGTTCAGGGAATGACGGCCTACGTGCTGACGAAGGAGACCTTCCACCTTCAGCCCGGCCAGGTAGCGCTGGTACATGCCGCCGCCGGCGGGGTCGGCCTATTGCTCACCCAGATGGCCAAAGAATGCGGCGCGCGCGTCATCGCCACCGTCTCCACGGAGGCGAAAGCGGCGCTGGCGCGTCAGGCCGGCGCAGACGACATCATCCTGTACACGCAGGCCGATTTTGAGGCCGAGACCCGCCGCCTAACCGACGGCCATGGCGTGCACATCGTCTATGACGCGGTCGGCAAGACCACGTTTGAGAAAGGGCTGAATGTGCTGCGACCGCGCGGCATGATGGTGCTGTACGGTGCGGCCAGCGGCCCGGCCCCTTTGCTCGACCCGAACGCGCTTGGCGGCAAAGGCTCGCTCTACGTCACGCGCCCGAGCATCTTTCACTACGTCGCCGCGCGCGATGCCCTACGGGCCATCGCCGGCCAGGTCTTCGATCGCGTCCTCGATGGCAGGCTGAGGCTACGCATTGAGCGCACCTACCCGCTGGCCGAGGCCGCTCAGGCCCATCGCGACCTGGAGGGCCGCGCAACGACGGGCAAGTTGCTGCTAATCCCCTGAGCACAAAGACACATTCACATTATCACCGTTACTCGTGGGACCAACCGGACGTTTATAACCCGCAGCGCAGGGTGGCGTGGAGTCCAAAGAGTTCGGCTTCTACGTGCGGCATCCCGGCCCTTCGCCCGATTTCTTCGAGTGGGTGCTGGAGATGAAGCTCAAGGTGATCGGCAGGCCATCCCCTTGGTCGAGATGGAAGCGGCCTAGGCGCGCGTGGTGGCCTACCAGGCGTCGCCCGGCATGAGCGAGGTCGATTTCTTTCAGGCGATGGACCTGGTATGTGACACGTGACCCTTGACACCGTCCCCCTAATCCCTGACACTCAACACCATCTTTGAACCGTCGAGGGAAGCTCATCACCGAATGCTGGTTTCTTACGCACAGTGGCACACCTACGAAGTGAAGCCCGGCCATAACACCGTTCGCGGCAACATCCAAGTCACGCTCGATTTCTACAGCCCTCAGCTCGACAATCGCCGCACGTTGCTGGTCTATCTACCGCCCTCGTACCATTACAGCGGCGACTTCTTCCCCGTGCTCTACATGCAAGATGGACAGAACCTGTTCGACGCGGCCACGGCCTACGGCGGCGTGGAGTGGCAGGTGGATGAGACTATGGAGAAGTTGGCGGAGGAGGGTCGCGAAGCGATTGTGGTCGGCATCCATCACGCCGGCAATGACCGCCTTGCCGAATACAACCCGTTTCCGTTTGGGCGCTGGGCGGCGCGCGGCGAGCAGTACGTCGCCTTCCTCACGGACACGGTCAAGCCGCTGATTGACTCCACCTTTCGCACACAGCCGGACCGCTGGCACACCGGTATCCTCGGCTCCTCGATGGGCGGGTTGATCAGCCTGTATGCCTTCTTCCGCCGCCCGGACGTTTTTGGATTCGTGGGCGCGTTCAGCCCCTCTCTGTGGTTGGCGCGGGGCGAGATTTACAACTACGTACGCCAGCGGCCGTTCGTGGATGGGCGAATCTACCTCGACCACGGCACGCGGGAAAGCTCAGCGAAGCCGATGCGCGACTTATTGCGGCAAAAAGGCTATCGGCTAGGTGAGAATTTGAAGTACGTTGCCGAGAAAGGCGCGCGCCACACCGAATCTGCCTGGGCACGGCGCTTGCCCGATGCATTGCGCTTCCTGCTGCTGCCCCGCTGAGCGGCGGCCCTCTCCGAGGATTTTTCTGATGACGCCCCCTTCCCCAGTCCATGTCCTAAGTTCTCCGGTAGACTGCGGCGTAGTTTTTAGAAACGAGACCGCCATGCGAAAGCCCTTGCAATTTTTCCGCTGCTACCGCTGTTCGCCTAGAACGACCTCGGCGCGACGGCCGAACTGATTACCGACCCGACCAGCGTGTTTTTCGCCGCGCAGCTTTTCGCCAGGCCGCTGCTGGGCTGGCTCTCAGACCGTTTTGGCCGCCGGCCGGTCCTCACCATCGTGCCGGCGGGCACGTTCACTGCGCTGCTGCTTACCGGCTCTGCCACAACCATCGGTTTGATCCACACTGCTTCTCTGGTTGACGGCTTCATCTCCTATGACTTCCCTCTTTCCTCACGACCTTCAACCCAGCGACGTTTACCGCCTACTCATCAGCATCGTTGTGCCACGTCCCATCGCCTGGGTCAGTAGCCTGGGCGCAGACGGCTCGCTCAACCTTGCGCCGTTCTCGTTCTTCAACGCTGTGGCCGGCAATCCACCGACGGTGATGTTCTCGATCGGGCAGCGGCAGGGTGTCCCCAAGGACACGCTGCGCAACGTGCGCGAGACCGGCGAGTTCGTGCTCAACATGGTGGACGAAGCGCTGGCCGAAAAGATGAACCTGACTTCAGGTGAATACGCCTACGAAGTGAATGAATTTGAGCGCGCCGGGCTGACGCCGCTCGCCTCGATGCTCGTGAAGCCGCCGCGCGTGGCCGAGGCTGCTGTGACGATGGAGTGCCGGGCGACACAAATCGTGCCCGTGCAGGATACCACCTACACCATGGTGCTCGGCCAGGTGCAGGTCTTCCACGTGCGCGAAGGACTGCTCCGCCCGGACGGGTCAGTGGACGCCACGCTGCTCAAGCCGGTGGCGCGTCTGAGCGGCGACGAATACGCGACGCTGGGTACGATGTTCGAGATGAAACGACCCAACCTATAGGTTTGCGGTATACTTCGTTGCTGTGCGTCACGTCTTCTGCCAGGCCGCCGGCAGCATCGTCGTGCGCGGCAACGAAATGCTCATCGAGAAGTAACTTACAGAACTCTGCGTTCTTGAATGGTCACCATCGGGCAAAGCGCCCAAACGTCTGCTTCGCTCGCCGCGCCGTGCTCTGGTTGGCCGAGCAGGAATGGTTCTCAACACCCGCCATCGCTTCCGAATCCAAGCTTACATCAACCTGCGGTAAAATCCGTCGGAGAGCATCCCGGAACGTCTATGTGGGTCGTAACCGTCCGCTCACCCAAAGGCGAACCTCGCGAGTACACGCTCAAGGCCGGCAAGATGATCATCGGGCGCAAGTCCGATAGCGACATCCCCCTGCCAGACGAATCGGCCTCACGCGTCCACGCTGAAATCTACTTCGAGCCGAGCAGCAGCGCCGTTACCATCACCGACCTCGGCAGCACAAACGGCACCTATGTTAATCGGGAACGTCTGGTGCAGCCGCACCGCATCGGCCCAGAAGACCAGGTGCGCATCGGGCAGCACATCCTTACCTTCAGCCACCGACACACCGATCCCTCGCTCGGCCCGCCCAGCTCTCTGCCCGACACCCAGCCGCTTACGCGCGATCTGCTGCTGGAGGCGCTCGACCATCACGCCGTCCTGCTTTACGAAGTCGCCAGCCGGCTAAACACCGTGATTGACCTAGACACGGCACTGCGTGAAGTCTCCGAACTGATGCGCGTGGCGATGGGCGCAGACAAGTGCCAGGTCATCCTGGCTGAGCGCTTCAACATGCTGCACGACCTAGGCTTCCCGGTCTCCATCGCGCGCATGGCGCTCGACCAGCGTTCCGCCGTCATCATCCCCGATGCACAGGCCGACCCGCATCTGGGCAAAAGCACGCTGCTGATGCGCATCCGCACGGCCATGTGCGTGCCGGTGATGAGCGGAGAAAAAGTCATCGCTCTGACCTACGTCTACAAGACACGCCCGCTGGCCCGGCCCTTCGACCAAAGCGATTTGCAGCTGGCGGTCGCCATCAGCCACCAGGCAGCGCTCACCATCCAGCGCACGCGCCTGCTGGAGCATGTGCGCAAGGAGCAGCGTATCCGCCAGCTTCTACAACGGTTTCTCTCCCCACCCGAAGCCGAATATCTGCTTCAGGACTATCTGCAAACCGGCTCGCTGCCGCCGCTGACGGAAAAGACCGTGACCGTGCTCTTCGCCGACATCACCGACTCAACCGGGCTGGCCGAGCGGCTGGGCGCACGGCGCTTCAGCGATATCCTCAGCCGCTATTACCAGCAAATGACCGATGCGGTCTTTTCCTACGGCGGCCTACTCAACAAGTATCTGGGCGACGGGGTGATGGCGGTATTCGGCGTGACCGGCCAGCAAATGGACGCGGAGGAGCGCGCCGTGCGGGCCGCTCTCGATATGGTCAACAGGCTGCAAAACATCAACCAGGCCGAAGGGGAACAGATTGAGATGGGCATCGGCATCAACACCGGCCCGGCTATCGCCGGCTACGTCGGCAACGAAGACCGCGTAGAGTTCACCGTGCTGGGCGACGCCGTCAACCTGGCCCAACGTCTACAACTACACGCCCGACCGAACAAAGTAGTCATTGGGCCACTCACCGCGCAGTGCCTCAACACGACCACCGCCAGCGCCGGCTTCCAGCTCAACTCGATGGGGATGATCGAAGTGCGCGGCCGCTCGCAGGGCGTGGAGGCATTTGAGGTGCTGCGGGCGTGAGCGCCGCCCTTCTTCCCTCACACCGACTTCCCAAACCGCGCTTGCCACTCGAATAACTTGCTCAGCGCCTCCATCGGCGTGAGGGCATTCAGATCGAGCACCAGCAGCTCGTCGAGCAACGGGCTGGTCTCGGGGAACAGCGCTATCTGCGCAGCGGTTGCCGGTTCGAGCTTGACCGCGCGCCCCCCCGAGGCCTCAAGCTGCGCCATGATTTCCTGCGCGCGCGCGATGACGCTGCGCGGCAGCCCGGCCAACTGCGCCACGTGGATGCCGTAGCTCCGGTCGGCCCCGCCCGGCACGATGCGGTGCAGGAAGACCACGTGGTCGCCCTCCTCCGCCACGGCGACGTTGTAGTTGCGCACGCCGGGCAGCACGGCGGCCAGGTCGGTCAGCTCGTGGTAGTGCGTGGCGAAGAGCGTCTTCGCTTTGAGTTTGGGGTGGTTGTGGATGTGCTCGACGATGGCCCAGGCCAGCGAAAGGCCGTCATAGGTGCTGGTGCCGCGCCCGATCTCATCCAGCACCAGCAGGCTGCGCGCCGTGGCGTTGTGCAGGATATTGGCCGTCTCGACCATTTCGACCATGAAGGTGGACTGGCCGGCAGCGATCTCGTCCTGCGCGCCGATGCGGGTGAAGATGCGGTCGAAGACGCCGAGCCGCGCCGAGGCCGCCGGCACGAAGCTGCCCATCTGCGCCATGAGCACGACCAACGCGGCCTGCCGCAGATAGGTGCTCTTCCCGCTCATGTTCGGCCCGGTGATGACGCGCACGCACTCGCCCGGCTCGAAGACGATGTCGTTCGGCACGAAGCGCCGGCCGGCGGGCAGGAACTGTTCCACGACCGGATGCCGCCCGTCGCGGATTTCGAGCACCGGCTCGTCGGCCAGCTGCGGGCGCACGTAGCCGTTGCGTGCGGCGGCCTCGGCCAGCGCGGCCAGCACGTCGAGCTGCGCCACCGTGCGCGCCGTGGTCAGCAGCCGGCCGGCGTGCGCGCCGATCTGCCGGCACAG
>JANWXR010000117.1 GCA_025057205.1 Anaerolineales bacterium
CTGGAAGCTTACGGATCGGCGAGCGCTGGCCTTCTTGCAAGTCGTTCGACCTTTTGTTGTGATTCAACGCAAACAGGTTCGGGCCGACTTGCTTCTCACAGCTTACTTGGCGTGTACGCCTCGTAATGGGCGTTACACGCCCGAACTGGAGAGAAAGCGCGCGCTCATCCGGCAATTTCGCTCCTTACCCTAGTACTCCATGGCCCGAGAAGCTTTAGGAGCCTATGAGTCGATGCAGGGCTGCCCTCTTTCGAGTTGACCCCTCAGGGTTGGCGTGATGCTCGCTTTCCCTGATTAAGCCGGATTTTTCCCAGTCTGTCGCCAGACTGGGGGGCTCTTTGGTTGTTAAGGAACCCGCGTCCGAAAGATTCGTTCACAGACTTCTACAAGCTTAGCCACGTTATTTTGGCGTCACCGGCCAGGCCCCACGGGGCCGGGTCACTGGCCGATCAGCCGCTGTGTCTTACGCGTAACGCGCGGCAAGTTACGCGGCATCCCGGCTTTTGTCACGCTGATACACGCGCCGTCGGGAGGGGCTCGTGGTCAACGGGTCATCTCTACGGATGACCGCCGCTCAGGCGCCGGCGGGATTAAGCCGCGAGCGGGAGAGCGGCATAGGGAGTGCGGTTGGCACTTGATGGTTGCGCTGAGTTTACGGGAGTTCGGCGCCGCCCGGCTTGCAGTCTGGGAACAGCCTCTTCCGTCGAAACCGGTCATCCCCAGGCGCTTTAACTATAGCACATATCCATGCACGTAGCCAGCAGAGCGAGCCTTATAACTACCTACTCACCATCAATACCACTTGACTCTTTGTTCGTAGATTGCGCAGCTATTCGCCGAGAGAGTCTATGCTTATCTGTGACCCCTGTAGATTCTTTTCAATGATTGCCTGAGTAGTTACTTTGAATGTCACCTCGAACTGCGAAAACTGTCATTTGTGATTCTTGACCCAAACAGCGTATACTGACGCCATTCTGTTCCAAAACCTATCCAAACCCACACCGGCCCGGCGAAACCCTTTTATGCCCATTCCACTCGGCTACCGATGCTCCCTATGCGGCGCAGAATATACACTTGACCAGGTTGACTATACCTGTCCAAAATGCGGCGAGAGGGGCAACTTGGATGTCATCTTGGATTACGCAACGATTAAGCGCCAGGCCTCCCCGGTTTCCATCGGCGCCTGGCGTGACCCGTCGCTGTGGCGCTATCTGCCGCTGCTACCGGTGGCAGACCCGGGCGCGCACGGCACACCGCTGCGGGCCGCCGGCGGCACGCCCCTCTATCGCGCCGACCGGCTGGCGTCCGACCTTGACCTGGAGCACGTGTACCTAAAGGATGACGGTCGCAACCCGACCGCCTCCTTCAAAGACCGTGCCTCGGCAATTGTGGTAGCGCGGGCGTTGGAGCTGGGCGTGCAGACGGTGACCACTGCTTCCTCCGGCAACGCAGCGGCAGCGCTGGCCGGCATGGCGGCCTCGGTGGGGTTGCCCACGGTCATCTTCGTGCCACACACCGCGCCGGCGGCCAAGGTCGCGCAGCTGCTGATGTTCAGCGCGAAGGTGTTTTTGGTGCAGGGCACCTATGATGATGCTTTCGATCTGACCCTACAGGCTGCGCGCGAGTTCGGCTGGTACTGTCGCAACACAGGATACAACCCTTTTACTGCTGAGGGGAAAAAGACAGCCGCCTTTGAGATTGCCGAGCAATTCACTCAAATCTCCAATTTCCAGTCTTCACTTTCACAATGGTGCGTCCCAGACTGGGTCTTCGTTTCCGTTGGTGACGGCAACATCATCTCTGGCATCCACAAAGGCTTCAAGGACTTGCTGGCGCTTGGCTGGATCGAGCGGCTGCCCAGAGTTGTCGGTGTGCAGGCCGCCGGCTCGCCGGCCGTGTATGAAGCCTGGGCGCGCGGCGATGAAGACATCCGCATGTGCTCGGCAAATACCATCGCCGATAGTATCTCGGTCGGTCTACCGCGCGATGGAGTGCGGGCGGTGCGAGCTGCGCGCGAGACGGGCGGCTTTTATCTCACGGTGAGCGACGATGAGATTCTGAATGCAATGCGTGCTCTCGCGCAGCGCGCGGCGGTCTTCGCCGAACCGGCAGCGGCGACTGCATATGCCGGCCTGGTAAAGGCAGCCCGCGATGGACGGATCCGCGCCAATGAATCTGTTGTGGTGATGATTACGGGCAACGGTCTGAAGGATGTTAGGAGCGTGTTGCAGGCGGCGGGCGAGGCGACGCCGGTCGCGCCTTCATTGGCGGCGCTAAAGGAAAAACTGAGTCAGGTGTAAAATACAGCCCCCCGATCACGCGGTCGTTCTTCGCCAAAGGCGGAAAGGTGGAGGCGGCGTCGGGCGCCCTGCCCCTCGAAAGCGCCACGGACCATTCGCCGGAGAATGGGCTGTGCCGCTCCGGGATTACTCGCTACAATCCACAAGAGCCAAGCGTCTCTCTCGCTGTGAGCCGTGCAGCGCGTCTCAACTTTCGGTTTGACGACGGCGCGACAGGACGATCTGTACAACATTTACCACTACGCGCGAGCTGCTCGAAACCAAAGCCAAATCAGATGCCATCCTGCTGCACTCGCTGCCGTGTATAGACGAGATTTCGACCGGGGGTGGCCATCACGCGCCGGTCGCGCTACTTGGCCGGAAGCGTTTGATGGTGGTATGGCGCTGGTGCTAGGCGCGAAGGAGTGATCGCTGGTTGTTCGAGTTGGATGTGCTTGGCGGAAATCCTGGAGGATGACAATGGTGTTATGTGTTTCGTCGGAGATCATCCGGTCAAGCAAATGAGGTCTGCTGCAACAACTCGCTGAACTCACGTTTGTGAAGGGTTGTGATAGAACGATCGCCATCATCATTCCAGGATGCTGATGTGGTCTATGCCAAGAGTTGGGGCACGCTGCTCGCCACCACGGATCAGGAAGAAGGCGCGCACCTAATCGAGAAGTACGAATCGTGGATCACCAACGGGGCCAAGATGAAGCGGGCCAAGCCAGACGCCATTTACATGCATTCTCTGCCGGCAGACCGCAACATCGAGGTCACCGATGCAGTCATTGACGGCGAACAAAGCGTCGTCTATGACCAGGCCGAGAACCGCCCGCACGTGGAAAAAGCGATGATGGCGTTCACCATGAGTTAGTCGAGTAGTCAGGTAGTCAAAGGGCTGTGCCGAGGTGCCGAGTACAGGACTACCCAACCGCCAGACTACCTGACCAGCAATAGGCCATATGACCAAAAAAGTCGCAGTCGTCGCCATCGGCGGCAATTCCCTAATCAAAGACCCGAAGCACCAGACCGTTGAAGACCAGTATCAGGCAGCTAAGGAAACCACTTACCACATCGCCGACCTGATCGAGGCCGGCTGGGATGTGGCCATCGGCCACGGCAATGGCCCGCAGGTCGGCTTCACTCTTCGTCGTTCGGAGATTGCGGCCAAAGTCGAGGGCCTGCACGAGGTGCCACTCGAGGTCTGCGGCGCAGACACGCAAGGCGCTATTGGCTACGCTTTACAGCAGAATCTACAAAACGAACTCCGTCGGCGCGGAATCAAGAAATCCGTCGCTACGGTTGTGACCCAGGTGGCAGTTGACCCGAACGATAAGGCGTTCCAGGAGCCGTCTAAGCCCATCGGTTCGTTCATGGATGAGGCGGAGGCCAAACGTCGCCAGCAGGAAATGGGTTGGATCGTCCAGGAGGACGCGGGACGCGGTTGGCGGCGCGTCGTCGCCTCGCCCCTTCCGCAGGAGGTCGTGGAACTCGAGGTGGTGCAGACCCTTCTCAATGCAGGGATGGTCGTTATCACCGTCGGCGGTGGGGGAATTCCTGTCATTCGCAAGCCCGACGGCGATTTACAGGGCATTGCTGCCGTTATTGATAAAGACTATGCCTCCTCGCTGCTGGCCCGACTCATCAAGGCTGACCTGTTTCTCATCTCTACCGCTGTCGAGAAGGTCGCGCTCAACTACGGCAAACCGAATCAGAAGTGGCTCGACCGGCTCACGCTCGCCGAGGCCAAGCAATACTTGGCCGAGGGCACGCACTTCGCTAAAGGCTCGATGGCACCGAAGATTCAGGCCATCATCTGGTATCTGGAGGCGGGCGGCAAGCAGGCCATCATCACTAACCCGGAGAACATCGGCCGGGCGCTCAAAGGCGAGACGGGCACTTGGATCGTACCTTGAGAAAAAGGGACACGGATGAACACGGAGTCGCACGGATGGTTGCCTGTTCATTTCCGTGAATGCACTGAAAAAGTGCACCGCAGAGAGCGCAGAGTTCTTCCTCGATGACTTTTCTGCGCACTCCGCGGACTCGTCCGTGTTTCTCCGTGTTGTTCCGTGTCCTAAAAGCCTATGCTGATTACCAACGTTAACCTGATTTCGTGGGATGTAGGCTGCACCATCAGCCCGCAGCGGATCGAGGGCCAGATCGAGAGCGGCGTAGTGCAGGCGATGGGTTACGTCATCTACGAAAACTTCATCATGCGCGACGGCTATGTGCTCACGCCGCACCTCTCGACTACATGGCTCTAACCGCGCCGACGCGCGCAGCCTGGCCGGGGTGCGTCCACGCTCGATCCCGGCCTAACCAGCTTTAAAATCTACATGGCTTATGGCCGAATAAGGATGTTTCTCAGACGTCCACAGGCATAGTTGTTGGATTTCGCCAGCGGGCGCATAGGTCGCGGGCGGCGTTGTCCCACATGGGAAAGTGGAACGTGAATCCGGATTCCTGGAGGCGCCTAGGTATCACACGCCGGCTTTTGAGAATAAGCTCAGTTTCCGTTTGCATGAAGAGGGCACCGATCTCGAGCATCCACCGGCTTGCCGGTAGTCCGAACGGCATGCCCCAAGCCGCGCGTAGCAAACGCATGAACTCGGCATTGGGTAGCGGGTTGGGGGCGGCCAGGTTAACTGGGCCGGACAGATCATCGTGCTCAATCAGCCACAGGATGGCTCGGACAAAGTCCTTATCGTGAATCCACGAGACGTACTGCCGACCATCGCCAGCCTGACCGCCAAGGCCGAACCGGACCAGGCGTAACAAGACGTCGAAGATTCCACCTCGATCCGGACTCATAGTCATGGCTGAGCGAAGCAGAACCTGGCGAGTATTGGGGTTGAGGGCTTGGGCTTGTTGGGCGGCGCGTTCCCAGGCGGTGGCAACTTCGATGCTGAAACGCCAACTCTTCGGTGCGTCTGGCTCGTTGCCGCCGAGAATACCGGTCACTTCGTCGTTGGGAGCGTCGTAGCGATGAGCGTAGATGGTGGCAGTGCTGGCCTGTAACCACACGCGCGGCGGTCGGGCGGCCCGGCGGATGGCTTCCCCCACCGCCTGAGTTGACTTAATGCGCGACTCGAGAATCAGCTTGCGATTGGCAGGCGTATATCTGCAGTTGACGCTCCGACCCGCCAAGTTGATCACGACATCTGCTCCGTCTAGTTCCGCCGCCCATGCGCCCTGAGTTTCAGCGTCCCAGACAACAACACGCCAGGGTGCGTGACCGGGCTTCCGGCTAAGCGTGACGACTTCGTGTCCGGCCCGATGAAATGAGCGCGCCAGGATCGTGCCAACCTGTCCACTTCCACCGGGTATGACAACTTTCATGCGCCGTTGCTCTGGTTTTACTCGCATGATGCCTCTAGTATGGCGATCGCCCGGCACAGATGCTTCTTCTTGCGCGCGGCGCGCCCACAGCCGGCGCAGACAAAACGTGGCCGGGCAACCAGCCGCATGTATTTGGCCGGGTTGCGCGGGAGGTACTTTTTGCGTTGGCCCAGCGTTTTTGCCATTGTGCCGGATTATAATCAGTTCAACATGCGCCACACCGAGCTGGCGGTCACCGGCGCAGACTTCTGGAAAACTCCGGCGCTCGAACGCCGATGACCGTCACCTGGGTGCCCTTATCGGAGTGACAACATGCCTTTCCCTCGGCAAATTCA